>NZ_JBVHYH010000010.1:0-559 GCF_055569135.1 Kitasatospora sp. NPDC029367 | reverse complement strand
CCCTCTTCTCTCTTTCCGTCTTCCCCCCCCCCCCCCCCCCCCCCCCCCCCCCCCCCCCCCCCCCCCCCCCCCCCCCCCCCCCCCCCCCCCCCCCCCCCCCCCCCCCCCCCCGCCAGGCCTCGACCAGCCGCTCGGCCCCGGCTTCGAAGGCGTGCAGCCAGTCCTCCTCGACCCGGTCGAAGGGCCGGCTCCAGTCCGGCTGCCCGCCTTCGGCCCGGACGGTGAACTGCCGCAGGTCGTACAGGAGGTGGCTGATCAGGTCGCCGACGTCCCAGGAGCGGCAGGGGGTCGGGTGGCCGGCCAGTTCCACGCCGGTGCCGTCGATCAGCCCGGCGGTCTGGGCGAGGGCCCGGGCGAGCAGCTCGATCGGGTCCACCGGCTCGGCCGGGTCGTCCACCTCGGTCATGGCACACCTCTCGGTCGGGGGGCGCACGGGCCGTGGGGGGGGGGGGGGGGGGGGGGGGGGGGAGAAGAACGCAGGAAAAAAAGCAACGACCCACCAAAAAGGGGGGGGGGCCCGGGGGGGAAGGGGGAGAGAGGGCGCTCTCCCACAACTCCC
>NZ_JBVHYH010000009.1:0-138255 GCF_055569135.1 Kitasatospora sp. NPDC029367 | reverse complement strand
ATCAGCCCCCAATTTGTTCTGTCTGTCTGTTCTGCGGGACCTAACACCAAAACACCCTTCCCGCCTCTCAGCCCGGCCGGGGGGGTCCGGCCCCCCCCCCCCCCCCCCCCCCCCCGCTGCGTGTCCGCGGCGCCGCGCGGCTACGGCCGGGCGTAGCCGCCCAGGTCGGGGACGGTGGCGAAGCCGACACCGTAGGCGCTGACGCCCCGGCCGAAGGCGCCGAGCAGCACGCCGGGGGCCTCGCCGGCCAGCACCCAGCCGTACTCGGACTCCCGGTAGCGGAAGGGCTGCGGCAGCCCGTTGACCGGCAGGCTCAGGGTCGACCAGCCGGGCCCGGCCAGGTCGTCGGCGAGGTCCCACGCCAGGTTGCTCTGCTGGTCCAGCCAGTCCTGGCGCAGCGCCCGGTCCAGCTGGCCGGGCCAGGTCGCGGCGAGCAGGCCGGAGCCGGCCAGCCAGGCCGCGGAGGAGGCGGAAGTCGCCTCCAGCGTGCCGGTGTTGTCGGCGCTGCGGCGGCTGTCCCGGCGGGCCACGGTGACCACCACGGCGAACTTCCGCACGTCGCGCGGCTCGTACTGCTTGGCCGGCTCGTCGCCGTGGCCGAGGGTGCCGTAGTCGACGCCGCCGGCCGTCCCGCCGCGGGGGCCGCCGGCGCCCGCCTGCATCAGGAAGCGGCGGCCGGTCCAGCCCTCGTCCAGGCCGTACCAGGGGAAGTCGGCGGACAGGTAGGGCACCAGCGGGTCCGCCGGGCCGGCCTGCCCGCCGACCACCGGGCCGCCGGCCGTGACCGTCGCCCCTCCCGCCTGACTCGTCGCGTCCATCCCCGGGCCTCCTCAACGCACGTGTGCCTGCCGTGGCGCGCTCCCATGGTGGCGCACCTCGGCGTTCCCGGGGGCCGTTCCTGGTCCGCGCGGGCGCGGATGTGACGGACGGCTCAACGGGAACAATCAGCACAATAGCGGCGCGCACGCCGGGGCCCCGCTCAGCCGGGCGGGCCGGCCGGAATTGTCGGACGCGCCGACGGCCGCGGGCGGCCGGCCCGGATCAGGTGGCGTCGGGGTCGAACGGGGGCCGCTCGCCGGGCTGCAGCGGGGCGCCGGCCGAGGCGGGCGCCGCGGCCTTCTCGAAACTCACGCTGCCCGTCCGGCCGTTCACCGGCCCGGCCGGCCTGTCGTCCAGGACGGAGCGGATGTCGAGCGACTCCTTCATGTCCTTGAGGCCCAGCGGGTCCTGCTGGTCGCCCATGAGCTGCTTGCGGACGAAGGTCTTGGGGTTGAGGTCCTCGAACTCGAAGTCCTTGAAGTCGGGCCCCAGCTCGCTGCGGATGTCCTCCTTCGCGGTGTCGGCGAAGGAACGGATCTTCCGGATGAAGCCCATGGTGTCCTGGATCAGCTTCGGCAGCTTGTCCGGGCCGAAGACGACGATCGCCAGTACCGCCAGGGTCAGCAGCTTCAGCCCGCCTACATCGGTGAACACCTGGGCTCCCTAGCTCATCGGACGACGGTTCCTACAGGGTAATGGCCACCGGCGAGTCCCTGGTCCACGGCGGGATGAAGCCGTGGTAAAGACCAGCCGGTGGCCGGGGGCGCGGCGACGATCAGCTAGCGGATCTGCTGGCGCAGGGCGGCGACGTTGCCCGGGTAGCGCTCCGGGGAGGAGGTCGGCTGCGCCGGGCGGGTGGCGGCCACCGGGCGGCCCGGGAAGTCCACCGGGACCTGCGCGTTCATCGGGACGTAGCCGCCCCGGCCGCTGGTGCCGCCCACCGGGCTGACCGTGGTGCCGTGCTGCTCCTCGCCCTGGGTCAGTCCGCCGACGCCGACGCCGCCGAGCGTCACCGCGGCGACCGAGAAGGCGCCGGCGGCGGCGAACACCAGGCGGCGGCCGCGGGCCGGGGAGGGCCGTAGGGCGGCCGCTGCGGGCTGTGGGCGGGCGGCGGTCCGGTCGGGCCGGGCGACGGCCTCCGGGCGGCCGGTGCGCCGGCCGATGAGCGGTCGCAGCACCGAGCCGCGGCCGAAGGCGCGCGGGTCGACCCCGGGCACCGGGGTGTCGGCACCGAGCGCGCCCGCGCCGAAGGAGGCCCCGGCGCCGCGGCCGAAGGAGCCGCCGGTCAGCCGGCTGCCGCCGAGCGTCCCGGTGGCGTTCAGGCCGCCACCGGGGAGGTCGTCGTCGTCCCGGCCGCGCGGCCGGCCGGCGTCCGCCGGGGCGTCCTCGGGGAGGCTGCCGACGGCCATCAGCCGGGCCATCAGCGCGGAGGAGGGGCCGGGGGTGTCGGTGCGGGTCAGCAGGTGCTTGACCGACCGGCCCTCGTCGGCCTCGGCCTTGCACTGCGGGCAGGTGGCCAGGTGGGCCAGCACCCGCTCGCGGGAGTCGTGGCCGAGTTCGCCGTCCAGGAAGGCGGACAGCCGGTCGCCCAGGTGGTGTTCCTCGGCCGCGGGTTCGGCGGGCCGTACGGGCAGCGCGCGCAGCGCCGTGTCGGCGGGCAGCGGGACGGCGGGCAGCAGCGGGTCCCCGAGGTCGGCACCCACCGGATCCGCAGCGGCACGGCGGCCCGGCAGGGCCCAGCTCCGCCGGGTCGAGGACCGGTCGGACGCATCCGAACGGTCCGGACCGGACCAGCCGGTTCCGCTCACGATCGCCTCCGTCCGCGCCCGCCCGGCGCCGTCGCCACCTCGGCGGCGACGCCGACCGGCACCGGCTCCTCCGAGCCGCCGCGGCGCTCGCGGCCCGGGGCCGAGCCGGGGGCGCGGTGCTTAAGGGCGGCGCGCAGGTGGGAGCGGCCGCGGTGGATGCGGCTGCGGACGGTGCCGAGCTTGACGCCCAGCGTGGCGGCGATCTCCTCGTAGGACAGGCCCTCGATGTCGCAGAGCACCACGGCGGCGCGGAACTCCGGGGCGAGGGTGTCCAGGGCCTGCTGCACGTCGGCGTCGAAGTGGGTGTCGCTGAAGTGCTGGGCCGGGCTGGGCTCGCGGGAGGCGAGCCGCTCGGCCGCGTCCTCGCCGAGCGCGTCGAAGCGGATGCGCTGGCGGCGGCGGACCATGTCCAGGAACAGGTTGGTGGTGATCCGGTGCAGCCAGCCCTCGAAGGTGCCGGGGGTGTAGGTCGACAACGAACGGAACACCCGGACGAAGACCTCCTGGGTGAGGTCCTCGGCGTCGTGCTGGTTGCCCGTCAGCCGGTACGCGAGGCGGTAGACGCGGGCGCTGTGCGCCTCGACGATCTCCTCCCACGTGGGCGGAGTCCAGCTCTGCGCGTCGGGACCCTCGGCGAAGGTCGCGAGGACAGGGGCCTCGGCGGTACCGGCGGCCGGCGTGGCGGCGGCGGGCTGGTCCAGGTCGGAGTGCGCAGGCTGGTTCATCACGGGCTTCGGCGTACGGGCCGACGCGGTGCCGCGGGAGTGCCGCCGCACAGGGACGTCGCCCTCGGCCACACCTCCTCGGTCGGCTCTTCTGCCCAGCAGGGCCACCACCATATCCACCTCACCCGTCAAGCCCGGATAAAAGTGCCCGGGAGGTCTTGCGCACCCGGTCGTCAGTGACAACGGCCCGCCGCCGTACGCGGTTCCCGCCCGGCCAGTAATCTGTGGCAGGAAATATCGACATCCTCCGGCACCGGGCCGCCACCCGGGGCTCCGAAAGAGGCAGCCATCAGCGAGTTCGGGCCCGCGCGCGCGGCCCTCGCCGACACCTACGTGGGCGAGGACGCGGTGCTGACCTACGCCCGGGCCCAGTCCGCGCGGACCGGCATACGGGCCATCGGACCGAGCGGCGGGGCCTGCCTGCGGCTGCTGGCCGCCGCCCTGGACGCCAAGGCGGTGGCCGAGATCGGCACCGGCACCGGTGTCTCCGGCGTCTACCTGCTGCGCGGGATGCGGCCGGACGGCGTGCTCACCACGGTCGACTCGGAGCCGGTGCGCCAGCAGCTGGCCCGCGAGGCCTACCAGGCGGCCGGGTTCGCGGCCAACCGCTCGCGGTTCATACCGGGCCGGGCCCTGGAGGTGCTGCCCCGGCTCGCCGACGGCCAGTACGACCTGGTGTTCTGCGACGGGGACCCGGCCGAGTCGCGGGAGTACCTGCTGGAGTCGCTGCGGCTGCTGCGGCCGGGCGGGATGGTCTGCTTCGAGGGGGTCTTCCAGGAGGGCCGGCTCGCCGAGCCCGAGCTCCAGGACCCGCAGACCGGCGCGGTGCGCGACCTGGTGCGGGACGTGCGGGAGAGCGACGCCCTGCTGCCCGCGCTGCTGCCGGTCTCGGACGGGCTGCTCTGCGCCGTGAAGCGCTAGGAAGCCCCGGGACCGCCGGGAACCCGGGAACCCGGGAACCCGGGAACGCCGGGGCCGCCGGGGCCGCCGGAACCGCGCCCCAGGGGAACGCCCCCGGAGAACGCACGAGCCCGGGCCGACATGACGTCGTGCCCGGGCCCGGCGGTACGTCTCCAGGAGACGGCGAACGCTGCGGTCAGCCGCAGGCCTTCTTCAGGGCCTCGCCCAGGGCGTCGGCCTCGTCGGGAGTGAGCTCCACCACGAGACGTCCGCCGCCTTCGAGCGGAACGCGCATGATGATGCCCCGCCCCTCTTTGGTGACTTCGAGCGGGCCGTCACCCGTCCGCGGCTTCATGGCCGCCATGCTCGTTCCCCTTCCTGCAACCGCTCAGCTACGCACCGGCAGTCCGTCCACCGCCGGTATCGAACGCATTGATCGGAAGCCATTATCCCGCATGCCACGGCCTGATGACCAACATCACTCTCGGTGCAACCACGGCCGGACCGGCAGCAACCACCGCAATCGGCACCAAAAGCCCCGGCGCGGCGGCGGTGCTGACGGCACCGGAAGGTGCGATACCTCACACTCCCCAGTCCGCCCTCCACTCCGGCATCCTGGCACGACCACCCGCGTGACGACCGTCGAGGGAGCCCTCACCCATGTCCGATTCCGTGCTGTACGAGCTGGACGGCGGCCTCGCCGTCATCACCATCAACCGCCCGGAGGCGATGAACGCCCTGGACGTGGCCACCAAGGTCGCGCTGCGGGACGCCGTTATCGAGGCCGCCGGGGACCCGGCCGTGCGCGCGGTGCTGCTCACCGGGGCGGGCGAGCGGGCGTTCTGCGTCGGGCAGGACCTGAACGAGCACCTGGCCCTGCTCAAGCGCTTCGAGGAGACCGGCGAGGGCGCATTGCGGACCGTCGCCGAGCACTACAACCCGCTGACCCGCGCGCTGGCGGGCATGCGCAAGCCGACCGTCGCCGCGGTCGGCGGGGTGGCGGCCGGCGCGGGCGCCTCGCTCGCCTTCGCCTGCGACTTCCGGATCCTGTCCGACCGGGCCGGCTTCAACACCGCCTTCGTCGGGATCGGCCTGACCGCCGACTCCGGCGCGTCCTGGACGCTGCCCCGGCTGGTCGGGCACGCCAAGGCCACCGAGCTGCTGATGCTGCCCCGGACGGTCAAGGCCGCCGAGGCGATGGAGCTGGGCCTGGCCACCAAGGTCGTGCCGGGCGACGAACTCGCCGCCACCGCACGGGTCTTCGCCCGCGAGCTGGCCGAGGGCCCGACGGTGGCCTACGGCGCCGTCAAGGAGTCGCTGGCGTACGGCGCCTCGCACTCGCTGGACGAGCTGCTCGACAAGGAGGACGAACTCCAGACCCTGGCCGGGGAGAGCGAGGACCACCGGATCGCGGTGCGCGCCTTCATCGCCAAGGAGAAGCCGAAGTACGTCGGCCGCTGACGGGCCCTACCGCGCCCCGCGACCGCCGGTGCGGACGTGGCAGTCCGCCAGGTGGTCGTCGACCAGGCCGCAGGCCTGCATCAGGGCGTAGGCGGTGGTCGGGCCGACGAAGCGGAAGCCCGCCTTCTTGAGCGTCTTCGCCAGCGCCGTCGACTCGGGCGTGACGGCCGGCACCTCGCCGATCGTGCGGGGGGCCGGCCGGTCCGGGTCGGCGGCGAACTGCCAGATCAGCGCGTCCAGACCGCCGTCCAGGTCGCGGGCGACCCGGGCGTTGGCGATCGCCGCCCGGATCTTGGCGCGGTTGCGGATGATGCCGGGGTCGGCGAGCAGCCGCTCCTCGTCGGCCTCGTCGAACTCGGCGACCTTGCCGATCTCGAAGCCGGCGAACGCGGCCCGGAAGCCCTCCCGGCGGCGCAGGATGGTCAGCCAGGACAGGCCGGCCTGGAAGGCCTCCAGGCAGACCCGTTCGAACAGGGCGTCGTCGCCGTGCACCGGCCGGCCCCACTCGGTGTCGTGGTAGACCCGGTAGTCGTCGGTGGAGTCGCCCCAGCCGCAGCGGCGCAGGCCGTCCGCGCCGAGCACGGTGCCACCCGGCGTCTCGGTCACCGGTCCTCCACCGGCTTCGCGTCCTCGGGGGCCTGCGACTTGGTGAGCGCGACGGCGGGCTCGACCACCGTGGCGAACTGCTCCAGGCCGGGCAGCGGCTGGGCGGCCGGGTCGGGGGCGCCGGTGGCCTCGACCGCGCCGCGCAGCTGGGCGGCGGCCTCCAGTTCGGCGATCCGCGCGTCGCGGTAGGCGAGTTCGGCGCCGAGGCGGTCCAGGACGTCGTCCACCTCGTCCATCCGGTAGCCGCGCACGGCCATCGGCAGGCGCAGCTCGTCCACGTCCGTCTTGCTCAGCGGGCGGTCCTGCGGCAGCCGCGCGGCGATGCGGTCCGGCACCGCCTCCGGCATCGAGCCGCCCCCACCGAGCGCAACCAGCGCGGCGCCGCCGACCACCACGGCCATGGCGACCACGATCACCCAGAACACGAGCTGTCCTCCCGAACTCCCGGTCGGCCTCCTCCGAGGGGCCAGGGAACCGGGCTGATCATGACAGCATGGTCCCTAGTGAGGCCGGGGGCCATCATCGCACCCGCAGCAGCTGTGGAGGAGACATCGGTGGCACTGCGCCTGGGACCGCGCGAATTCGGTGACGACGAGCTGGTGATCATGGCGATCGTGAACCGGACCCCGGACTCGTTCTTCGACAAGGGGGCGACCTTCGCGGACGAGGCCGCCTTCGCCGCCGCCGACCGCGCCGTGGCCGCGGGCGCGGCCGTCCTGGACATCGGCGGGGTGAAGGCCGGGCCGGGCGACGAGGTCACGGTCGAGGAGGAACTGCGGCGCACCGTGCCGTTCGTGGCCGAGCTGCGCAAGCGCCACCCCGGGACGGTGATCAGCGTGGACACCTGGCGGCACGAGGTCGGCGAGGCGGTCTGCGAGGCCGGCGCGGACCTGCTGAACGACGCCTGGGGCGGGGTCGACCCGAAGCTCGCCGAGGTGGCCGCCCGGTACGACGCCGGGCTGGTCTGCACCCACGCGGGCGGCGCCGAGCCGCGCACCCGGCCGCACCGGGTCGGGTACGAGGACGTGATGGCGGACATCCTGCGGGTCACCGTCGGGCTGGCCGAGCGGGCGGTGGGCCTGGGCGTCCGCCGGGACGCGGTGATCATCGACCCGGGGCACGACTTCGGCAAGAACACCCGGCACTCGCTGGAGGCAACCCGGCGGCTGCCGGAGATGACCGCGACCGGCTTCCCGGTGCTGGTGTCGCTCTCCAACAAGGACTTCGTCGGCGAGACCCTGGACCGGCCGGTGAACGAGCGGCTGCTCGGCACCCTGGCCACCACGGCGGTCTCGGCCTGGCTGGGCGCCCGGATCTACCGGGTCCACCAGGTCGAGGAGACCCGCCAGGTGCTGGACATGGTCGCCTCGATCCGGGGCACCCGCCCCCCGGCGGTCGCCCGCCGGGGGCTGGCCTAGCCGCGGGCCCCTCATCGGCGCCCGGCCCTCGCGTGGCCCGTGCTAGATCTCGTTCACGGGCCGGCGGGCGTCGGCGAAAATCTTGAGGACCTCGTCGATCTCGTCCGTGATGTGGAACAGCTCCAGGTCGTGCGGGGCCGCCTTGCCCTGCGCGACCAGGGTGTTCTTCAACCACTCGTAGAGGCCGCCCCAGTAGGCGCTGCCGTAGAGGATCACCGGGAAGCGGGTGACCTTCTTGGTCTGCACCAGGGTGAGCGCCTCGAACAGCTCGTCCAGCGTGCCGAGCCCGCCGGGCAGCACCACGAAGCCCTGGGCGTACTTCACGAACATCGTCTTGCGGACGAAGAAGTAGCGGAAGTTCAGCCCGAGGTCGACGAACTCGTTGAGGCCCTGCTCGAAGGGCAGCTCGATGCCGAGCCCGACGCTGAGGCCGCCGGCCTCCGTGGCGCCGCGGTTGGCGGCCTCCATCGCGCCCGGGCCGCCGCCGGTGATCACCGCGTAGCCGGCCTCGGCGAGGGCCCGGCCGATGGCCACCCCGGCCTCGTACTCGGGCGAGTCGGCCGGGGTCCGGGCCGAGCCGAACACGCTGATCGCGGGCGGGAGTTCGGCGAGGGCGCCGAAGCCCTCGACGAACTCGGAGGTGATCCGCAGCACCCGCCAGGGATCGGTGTGCAGCCAGTCGGTGGGGCCGGTGGTGTCCAGCAGGCGCTGGTCCGTGGTGCTGGTGCCGACCTGGTCCCGGCGTACCAGCACCGGGCCCTTCTGCTTCTCGGGCCAGGCCTTCTTCTTCCGCGGCACGCCGACCTGCTCGGGGCCGTGTCCGTACTGCCTGTCGTCTCCTGTGCCTGTCATGACGGAACCCTACGCCGACCTCCCCCCGATTTCAGGCAACGGGGGAAGGTCGGTCAAGCAACCGGAAGATGGCGTTCGCCCGGCTTCGGATCGACCGCGAACGCTTCCGAGTCAGCTGGTCAGCCAGGCCCGCAGGCGGTCCTCGGTCTCGGCGATGGCGGTCAGCGAGCAGTGCTCGTCCCGCTTGTGCGCGAAGTTCGGGTCGCCCGGTCCGTAGTTGACCGCCGGGACGCCGAGCGCGCTGAACCGGGCGACGTCGGTCCAGCCGAACTTGGCCCGGGCCTGGCCGCCGGTGGCCGCCAGGAAGGCCTTGGCGGCGGGCTGGGACAGGCCGGGGAGGGCGCCGGGGGCGAAGTCGGTCACGGTCAGCTCGAAGCCGTCGAAGACCTCGCGGACGTGCTTCTCCGCCTCGGCCTCGCTGCGGTCCGGCGCGTAGCGGAAGTTGACCGTGATGACGCACTCGTCCGGGATCACGTTGCCGGCCACGCCGCCGTCGATCCGCACCGCGTTGAGGCCCTCGCGGTACTCCAGGCCGTCGATCTCCACCCGGCGCGGCCGGTAGTCCGCGAGCCTGGTGAGCGCCTCGGCGGCGTGGTGGATGGCGTTGTCGCCGAGCCAGCTGCGGGCCGCGTGGGCGCGCACGCCGCTGAGCCGCACCTGCGCCCGCAGGGTGCCCTGGCAGCCGCCCTCGACCATGGCCCCGCTGGGCTCCATCAGCACCGCGAAGTCGGCGGCCAGCCAGTCCGGGTGCTCCTTGGCGAGGTGGCCGAGGCCGTTGCGGGAGGCCTCCACCTCCTCGCAGTCGTAGAACACGTAGGTGAGGTCGCGGTTGGGCTCGGTCAGGGTGGCGGCGAGGCGCAGCGCCACCGCCACGCCGGACTTCATGTCGGAGGTGCCGCAGCCGTAGAGCAGGTCGCCGTCGACGTACGAGGGCAGGTTGTCGGCGATCGGCACGGTGTCCAGGTGGCCGGCCAGCACGACGCGCTCGGCGCGGCCCAGGTTCGTCCGGGCGACCACGTTGTTGCCGTAGCGGTCCACGGTCAGGTGCGGGTAGCCGCGCAGGGCGGCCTCGACGGCGTCGGCGAGTGCCTGCTCGTCGCCGCTCACCGAGGGGAAGTCGACGAGGCGCGCGGTCAGCGTGCCGCCGTCGAGGGTCAGGTCCAGGGGCGTCGGGTTCGGGCTGCTCATGACGTCAGCCTAGTGCCGTCGGATCGGCACTCCGCGTGGTCGTCCTGTGACGTGGAACGCCCACGGACCGGCAACCGGAATGCGCCGCACATCCGTCCGAGTGGGTACGGTGTCGGATCAAGTAGCGGGCGCGAGAGGGGCGACGGTGGCCAGGAGAAGGAACAGCGAGGAGCTGGGCGACGAGCTGGGCGACGAAGAGGCGCCCCGCCGTCGTGGTCCGGTCCGTGCGCTGTTGCTCGTGCTGGTCGGGCTGCTCGGCCTGGCGATGGTCGCGGGCCTGGCGGTGGTCGGGATCTGGTGGTTCGGTTTCCGGCAGGGCGCCACGGAGGAGTGCTCGGTGAAGACGGCCGCGGGCAGCGGCACGCTGGAGCTGCCGCAGGCCGCCAACGCGGCGACGATCGCCGCGGTGGCGCGTTCGCGGGGCCTGCCGGACCGGGCGACGGCGATCTCGCTGGCGACCGCGATGCAGGAGTCCAAGCTGCGCAACCTCGCGGGCGGTGACCGGGACTCGATCGGCCTGTTCCAGCAGCGGCCCTCGATGGGCTGGGGCACCCCGGAGCAGATCGCGGACCCGGTGTACGCGACCAACAAGTTCCTGGACGGTCTGGTCAAGGTGCCCGGTTACACCCGGCTGCCGCTGACCGACGCGGCCCAGGCGGTGCAGAAGAGCGGCTACCCGCAGGCGTACGCCAAGCACGAGACCAAGGCGACCCTGCTCACCTCGGCGCTGGCCGGCCGGGAGCCCGCGTCGTTCAGCTGTGTGGTGAAGGACTACGCCAAGCCGGACCCGGCCGACTCGGCGTCGCCGACGGCGGGCGCCACCGCCACCCCGGCCGCGCAGCCGGACCGCACCCAGCTGCTGTCCGACCGGGTGCGCCGGGAGTTCGGCAAGACGGTCACCCCGGCGGCGGGCTACGCCTCGACGATCAAGGGCGCGGAGAACGCCGTCGCGCTGACCCCGGACCCGGCCGCCGCCGCGCTGACCACCTCGGCGGACGCCGGGGCCGACGCCGGGGCGCCCGCCGAGCGGGCCAGCGGCTGGGAGGTGGCCCACTGGGCGGTCGCCCAGGCCCAGCAGCTGGGCATCGCCACGGTCGCCTACGACGGGAAGATCTGGCGCAAGTCCGAGTCCGAGGACGGCTGGCAGACCCAGACCTCGGGGACCTCGACCAAGCTCGTCCAGGTCACCCTGGCCCCGTACGGGAAAGGCTGACGCACTCACGTTCGGGTAGCCGCCGGACGGGTGATTCCGGTCAACCGCGATGGACCGGCCGCCCGTTCCGGCGACCCCGACCGGAGAACCGTCACTCCCCTTGCCCGGGCCGGTCCGACGGCCTCCCGCGAGGCCGGGACGGGCGCCCGCTGCGGTCATACGATCCGATGGTCGGTCAGGCTCGTTCCTTGCACCGACCGAAACCTTCTGGCTTCTCAAGCGGTAACAACGTCGTCCGCCAGGTCCCGTCCGCACCCGGAACGTCCACCCGGCGGACGGGACGGACCCAGACCCCTTCGAGGAGCCTCATGTCTCACCCCCTCACGCGCCGGATCGCCCAGGCCGCGCTCGTCGTGGCCGCCGGAGCGACCCCGCTGGTCGCGGCCGGCTCCGCGTCCGCCCTGGGCGGGGACGCCCTGCTTCCCAAGAGCGACCTCGCGGCGCCGCTGGGCCAGCTGACCAACACCGACACCGGTTCCACCCTGCAGCACACCACCCACCAGCTCGGCCAGGCCGCCGGCACCACCGGCGCGGCCACCGTCGCCGCCGGCGTACCGGCCTCCGCCGACGCCGCCGGGAACATCGTCGCCCACCAGCTCCCCGAGGCGAACGAGAAGGCCAGCTCGCTGACCGCCCCGGTGGACCAGACCGCCGCCACCACCGGCCAGCTCTCCGCCGTCACCCCGAAGGTCGCCTCGGCGCTCGCGGGCAAGCTCGGCGAGGCCGTCACCGGCAAGGCCATGGGCACCCGCAGCGCCAACGCGGGCAGCAGCCCGGTCGGCGGCCTCGGCCAGGCCGGTGCGCTCGCCCACGCGCTGCCCGGGGCCGACAAGCTCTCCGGAGCCGTCCCCAGCACCGGCGCCGTCACCGACGCGCTGCCCACCAGCGCCGTGGAGCGCGCCCTGCCGCTCGGCTCGGTCGAGCACGCGCTGCCCGGCGGCCTGCCCGCCACCGACGTCCTCGGCCTGGCCGAGCACGGCTCGGCCAACCGGCTCGGCGGCGCCGACCTCGGCCCGAACAACCCGCTGTCCGGCCTCACCAACTCGCTCGGCCCGGTCGGCGGCCTGCTGGGCGGCGTGAACGGCGGCAGCATCAGCGGCCTGCCGCTCTAGACCCGCGGTCGACCGCGGCAGCCCCCGCCGCGGTCCGCACGCGCGGGAGGGGCCGGTGTTCCGTCTCGGAACACCGGCCCCTCCGTCGTACCCGCCGTCAGCGCGCCGCGGCCAGCCGCTCCACGGCCGCGGCGACCCGCTCGTCGGTCGCGGTGAACGCGACCCGGACGAAGCCGGCGCCGGACGGCCCGTAGAAGTCACCGGGCGCCACCAGGATGCCCAGCCCGGCCAGTTCGGCCACGGTCTCCCAGCACGGGCGGTCCTGGGTCGCCCACAGGTACAGGCTCGCCTCCGAGTGCTCGACCCGGAAGCCGTACGCCTCCAGCGCCGCCCGCAGCGCCGAGCGCCGGGCCGCGTACCGCTCCCGCTGCTCGGCCACGTGCGCGTCGTCGGCGAGCGCCGCGATCGTCGCCGCCTGGACCGGCGCCGGCACGATCATGCCGCCGTGCTTGCGCAGTCCCAGCAGCTCCTCGACCACCACCGGGTCGCCCGCCACGAAGGACGCGCGGTAGCCGGCCAGGTTGGAGCGCTTGGAGAGCGAGTGGACGGCCAGCAGGCCCTCGTGGTCGGCCCCGCAGACGTCCGGGTGCAGGACGGAGACCGGCTCGGCCTCCCAGCCCAGCTCGAAGTAGCACTCGTCGCTGACCAGCAGCACCCGGTGCTCCCGGGCCCACTCGACGGCGCGGCGCAGTTCGTCCGCGCCGAGCACCCGGCCGGTCGGGTTGGACGGCGAGTTCACCCAGAGCAGCCGCACCCGGGAGCCGTCCAGCTCGTCCACCGAGTCGTACTCGACCGGCTCGGCGCCGCACAGCCGGGCGCCCACCTCGTAGGTCGGGTAGGCCAGCCGCGGGTAGGCGACCTGGTCGCCGGGGCCGAGACCGAGCTGGGTCGGCAGCGAGGCCACCAGCTCCTTGGAGCCGACGGTCGGCAGCACGGCCCGCGGGCCGATCTCGGCGCCGCAGCGGCGGTTCAGCCAGCCGGCGATCGCCTCGCGCAGCTCCAGCGGGCCCCAGACGGTCGGGTAGCCCGGCGTGTCGGTGTGGGCCGCCAGCGCCTTCTGGATCAGCTCGGGGACCGGGTCCACCGGGGTGCCGACGGAGAAGTCGCAGAGGCCGCCGGGGTGGGCGACGGCGGTGGCCTTGTAGGGCTCCAGCTTGTCCCAGGGGAAGACCGGGAGCCGGTCGGAAACGCGGCGCGCCGCCCCCGGGTGACCCGGGAACGGCGCGCGCGTGCTGTTGGTGTTCACAGCTCAGTAGCCACCGATCGTCAGTGGTCGGCGTTCTGCGGCGGCAGCGCGGCGATGAACGGGTGGTCCCGCTCGATCAGGCCGAGCTTGGAGGCGCCGCCGGGCGAGCCCAGGTCGTCGAAGAACTCGACGTTCGCCTTGTAGTAGTCCTTCCACTCCTCCGGAGTGTCGTCCTCGTAGAAGATCGCCTCGACCGGGCAGACCGGCTCGCACGCGCCGCAGTCGACACACTCATCCGGGTGGATGTAGAGGGAGCGCTGGCCCTCGTAGATGCAGTCAACCGGGCACTCTTCGATGCACGCCTTGTCCTTCACGTCGACACAAGGCTGCGCGATGACGTAGGTCACGCTGTCGTTCCTCCTCGGAAGGGCCTGGTGGCCCGTGCTGTTCTGCTGCCGTGCGCGGTGTGAGCGCGGCGTCGTCGATGCCCGCACCTAGTATCGCGGGTCGGAGCAGGCAAATGCACAGGAGGTGGCCGGATCATGACCCGAGACCAGCTGGAACGGCGCCCGGAAGTCCGGATAGATCCCTCTGACGTGGGACTTCGGGTCTCCGTGCGACGCCTCTCGGAGTTCGTGGGCGACCGTCCGGTGTTCCGCGATGTGATCGGCGTGCTCACATCGTGGGACGATCAAGGGCTCACGGTCGAGCCCCGTTCCGGCGGTCCGGTGAGCTTCCCGGAGAAGCTGCTGGTCGCGGGCAAGGTCGTGCCGCCCTTCCCGGCGCGGCGCGCGCCGCTGCCCGCCGCCACGCCGGTCGAACTCCAGCGGACCGCCGGGCGCGGCTGGCCGGCCGTCGAGCAGGAGGCGCTCGGCCAGTGGACGCTGCGCGCGGCCGCCGGGTTCACCCGGCGGGCCAACTCCGTCCAGGCGCTCGGCGATCCCGGCGTGCCGCTGCCCGAGGCCCTGGCCGCCGTCCGGTCCTGGTACGCGGCGCGCGGGCTGCCCGCCTACGTCGAGGTAATTAGCCCCGGCTCGCCCGAGGAGCTGCGCGGCGAACTCGACCGGCTGGGCGCCGGGTACGCCCCCACCCTGGTGCGCACCGCCCCGCTCGCCGCGCTCGCCCGGACCGGCGCCGGGCACGAGCGGGTCCGGCTCGCCCGGACGGTGGACACCGACTGGATGTCGCTGTACCGGCGGGTGAGCGGGGACCCGGCCGTGGAGGAGGCGGCCCGCCGGGTGCTGCACGGCGGCCCCTCGGTCTGGTTCGCCAGCGTCCCCGGCGCCCCCGGGCAGCCACCGCTGGCGATCGGACGCTGCGTCATCGACGGCCCGTGGGCCGGCTTCGGCGCGATCGAGGTCCAGCCGTACGCCCGGCGGGCCGGACTGGCGACCACGGTGATGGCGGTGCTCGCCGCCCGTGCGGCGGAGGAGGGGGCGAGCGGCGCGTACCTGCAGGTCGAGGCGGAGAACGACGGTGCGAGGGCGCTCTATGACGGACTCGGCTTCACGACCAGTCACACTTACCACTACGCGCTCCTCCCCCAGGAGTAGCCGACCGACCGTTCCATCCTGGTATGTCCGCTTGTCCGTCCGTCGTACGAAGGCCGTCGCCGTCACCGTGACCGAGCACAGCAGAGACCGCTTCCGGACCGCCGCCCGCTCCGAGCAGCCCGACCCGGTGCTGCTCTGCCTGCTCGCCGCCGCCGAGCACGACCCGGTCCTCGACCCGGGCGATCCGGGCGAGCCGCCCGGCGTGGACACCCTGCTGGCCGCCTGCGAGGCCGCGCTCGACCGGCACGCGGCCGCCGTCCGGCTCGCCGTGGCCGAACGCTCGCCGTCCGGGCCGGAGGAGACCGCCGCGCTGCTCGCCGCCGTGCTCGGCGGCCGGGAGCGCTTCCACGGACGCCAGTCCGACTACCGCCGGCTGGAGTCCTCCCTGCTGCCCGACGTGCTGCGGCGCCGGCGCGGACTGCCGATCATGCTCTCGCTGGTGTGGACGGCCGTCGGCCGCCGGGCCGGGCTCACCGTGCACGGCATCGCCCTGCCCGGTCACTTCATCGTCGCGGTCGGCGGCCCGGCCGGCGGCGAGGAGTACGTCCTCGCCGACCCCTTCCACGGCGGGCGACTGCTCGACCCCGCCGACGTCGAACGCCTGGTCGCCGCCTCCGGACACGACTTCACCCCCGCGCTGCTCACCCCCGCCCAGCCGCTGGACATCGTGCTGCGGGTGCTCGGCAACATCCGGGCCTGGGCCGCCGACCGGCCCGAACAGGCCCGCACCCAGCTGTGGGCCACCGAACTCGCCCTGCTGCTCCCCCGGCACCCGGCCCAGCTCCGCCTGGAACGGGCCGAACTCCTGGTGCGGATGGGCGACTTCCTCGGCGGCTCGGCGGAGATGGACGACTACGCGCGGATCCTGGACGCCTTCGACCCGGACACCGCCGCCAAGGTCCGCCAGGAGGCCCGGGCGGCCCGCCACCGGCTCAACTGACCGACGGCTGACCCGACCTCTGCCCGGACGGTCACAGCCAGCCCTTCTCGCGGGCGATCCGGACCGCCTCGGTGCGGTTGCGGGCCTCGGTCTTCTGGATCGCCATCGAGAGGTAGTTGCGGACCGTCCCCTCCGACAGGTGCAGCCGCCTGGCGATGTCCGCGTTCACCGCGCCGTCCGCGGCCGCGCCCAGCACGTCCCGCTCGCGCGCGGTCAGCGGGTTGGCGCCCTCGGCCAGCGCGGCCGCCGCCAGCACCGGGTCGATCACCCGCTCGCCGCGCAGCACCCGGCGGATCGCCTCGGCCAGCTCGGACGCCGGTGCGTCCTTCACCAGGAAGGCGTCCGCCCCCGACTCCATCGCCCGGCGCAGGTAGCCGGGACGGCCGAAGGTCGTCGCGATGACCACCCGCGTCCCCGGCGCCCGGCTGCGCAGCTCGGCGGCCGCCTCGATGCCCGTCATCCCCGGCATCTCGATGTCCAGCACGGCGACCTGCACCTCGTTCGCCAGCACCGCCGCCACCACCTCGTCCCCGCGGCCGACCTGCGCCACGACGTCGATGTCCCCCTCCAGGCCGAGCAGCGCCGCCAGCGCCTCCCGGACCATCCCCTGGTCCTCGGCGAGCAGCACGCGGATCGAGGGGCCGTTCTCTGCAGTACCCATGGCCACGACCTTAGAGGGGGAAGGACTTGAGCCTCCGGCAGGGGGAGACCCGGCAGTGGCGCCCATGGACGGCAGCGAAACGCTCTACTCGATCGGCGACCTCTCCCGGCACACCGGACTCTCCGTCAAGGCCTGCGGGAGGTATTCGAGTGGTTCACCGAGGCCCTGCGCAGCAGACTGACCGGATGCTGACCCTGGAACCACTGCGCCCCGACCACGCCGACGCCGTGCTCGCCTTCGAACTCGCCAACCGCGCCTGGTTCGCCCGTACCGTCCCGGACCGCGGCGACGCCTACTTCGCCGAGTTCCCGGCCCGGCACGCCGCCCTGCTCGCCGAACAGGCGGCGGGCGTCTGCCGCTTCCACCTCGTCCTCGACGCGGACGGCACGCTGGTCGGCCGGCTCAATCTGCTGGACCTCGTGGACGGCAGCGCCGAACTCGGCTACCGCGTCGCCGAGTCCGCGGCGGGCCGGGGCATCGCCACCGCCGCCGTCGGCCTGGCCCGCCGCCTCGCCGCCCACGACTACGGCCTCCACTCGCTGACGGCCGCCACCACCCTCGACAACCCGGCCTCCCAGGCCGTCCTCACCCGCAACGGCTTCACGGCCACCGGGGAGTGCCTCCTCGATGACCGCCCCGGCCGCCGCTACCACCGCTCCCTCGCCGGCGCCTGACCCCGGTGCCTCAGGGCACCTTCGAGGCCCCGGGGGCCGGTGCGGGTGCCGTTCGTAGGGGTACCGAGGCCCGGACGCGGAAGCCCTTGCCGCGCTCCCCCGGGCCGGTCTCCAGCCGGCCGCCGACCAGGGCGAGGCGCTCCTCCAGGCCCGACAGGCCGTTGCCCGGCTGGGACTTGCCCGGGCCGGGACCGTTGTCGGTGATCTCCAGGACGGCGTACCGCTCGCCGCCGCCGTCCCAGCTCTCGTCCGCCGTCACCGTGCAGACGGTGGCCCCCTCGCCGTGCCGGACGATGTTGGTGACCGCCTCGCGCAGCGCCCAGGCCAGCGCGCCCGCCTCCTCGGTGGCCAGCGACGGCCAGGCGTCCACCAGCGACGGCGCGGCCTCCAGCCGGACCTGCGCAGCGGCCAGCGCCGTACGGGCGGCGGCGAGTTCGACCGGCAGGGTGGGGCGGCGGAAGCCGGTCACGGCCTCCCGCACGTCGATCAGCGACTGCCGGGCGACCTGCTCGATGTCGGCGACCTGCGCCCGCGCCGCCTCGTCCTTGCCCGCGTCCATGAACCGGCCGGCCAGCTCGCTCTTGAGGGTGATCAGCGAGAGCGAGTGCCCGAGCAGGTCGTGCAGGTCGCGGGCGAGCCGCAGCCGCTCCTCGGAGGCGGCCAGGTGGGCGACGGCGGCCCGGGCCTCGCGCAGTTCGTTCATGGTGGCGACCAGCCGCTGCAGGCCGGTCATCGCGACGCCGGAGAGGAAGGCGCTGAGGGCGAAGGTGGTGGTGCTGTCGTTGTCGGCGTGGATCGCCAGGCCGGTCCCGGCGGTGAGCAGGGCCATCGCGACCAGGGCGCGCAGCGCGTGCTTCACCGGGGTGATCACCGCGAGGCACACCGAGGCGTAGATGAACATGGTCAGGAACTCGCCGCCGAGCACCGCGGCGGAGGCCACCGCGAGCACGACCATCGTCCCGACGGTCACCTGGCAGGCCCGCGGCTTCATCCCCGCCTGCGAGCGGAAGATCACCAGCAGGACGTAGGCGACCACGAAGACCGCCAGGCAGACCCAGCCGAAGACCTGCTCGGCCCCGCTGTGGCGGCCGTTCAGCAGGCTGCTCGCCGGGTAGGCCAGGTAGGTCATCCACAGCAGCATCCAGGCGACCTTGACGGTCATCTGCCGCCGGGTCTCCACCGGGGCGCCCGGGACGTTCATGAAGGAGGCGCGCGCCGGACCGGCCTCCACCGGTTCGTCGGGGCGGTCGGTCCGGTGCTCGTCGGTCATGGTGATCATCATGCCCGGCGGGCGTCACGCCGGTACAGCACCGCTGCGCCGGCGACGAACACCGCGAAGAAGGCGGCCAGGCCGGCGACCGCGGCCAGGTCCAGCGAGTGCCCGGGCTGGGTGAAGGTGGCCAGTTTGTTGTACAGGAACACCGGGTTGAACCGGGCGAAGGTCTCCAGCGAGCCGCTCACCGGGAACCAGGTGCCGCCGAGCAGCGCCATCGCCATGTAGGTGATCATCACGATCGGCTGCACCGCGTCCGGCGCCGCCGCGTAGCCCAGCGCCACCCCCAGCGCGGCGAAGACGAAGCTGCCCAGCCAGAGCGCGGCCGCCAGCCCGATCCACTGCGGCACGCTCAGCGAGACGCCCTGGACGGCCCCGGCCGCGAAGACCACCAGGATCGCCGGCAGCGTGGTCACCGCGGTCGCCGCGATCTTGCCGACGGTGTACGCCCGGCCGGGCAGCGCGGTCAGCCGCAGCTGGCGCGTCCAGCCGCTCTTGCGCTCCAGCGAGATCCGCTGCGCGTTGCCGGTGAGCACCGCGCCGACCGCGCCGAAGGTGGCCATCGAGACCATGAAGTAGGTCTTCACGGGCAGGCCGCCGGCCTGGTTGCCGGAGCCGTAGGCGTTGATGAAGAAGACGTACATCAGCGCCGGGTAGAGCACGGTGAAGAACAGGTAGCGCCGGTTGCGGAGGGTCCGCAGGATCTCCAGCTTGATCAGGGTGGTCATCGCACGCTCTCCTTCTCGGCGTCGGCCCGGCGGTCCAGCTCGCCCGTGATGGTCAGGAAGGCCTGTTCCAGGCCGACCCCGGTGACCTCCAGGCCGCGCGGGTACAGG
Source organism: Kitasatospora sp. NPDC029367 (assembly GCF_055569135.1). Classification (NCBI taxonomy): domain Bacteria; kingdom Bacillati; phylum Actinomycetota; class Actinomycetes; order Kitasatosporales; family Streptomycetaceae; genus Kitasatospora; species Kitasatospora sp. NPDC029367. The sequence continues at coordinate 119,030 of NZ_JBVHYH010000009.1, read as the reverse complement.
CCCGCCCGGTAGATCCCGGCGACGCCGGCGTCGGCGTCCGCGGTCCGGATCCGCACCGTCCGCACCCCCGGGACCCTTGCGGTGACGTCCAGCGCCTGCACGCCCGGCAGGGAGCGCAGCACGGCCTCGTCGAAGCGGACGTCCGCGGGGAGGTCGGCGTCGTGGAGCTCGAAGGCGATCCGACGGGCCCCGGCGCGCGCCTTGATCTCCGCGGAGCTGCCGTCGGCGATCAGCCGGCCCCGGTGCAGCACCAGGACGCGGTCGGCGATCGAGTCGGCCTCCTCCAGGTAGTGGGTGGCGAACAGCACCGTGCGCCCGGAGTCGGCCTGGGCGCGCATGCTCGCCCAGAACGCCTGCCGGACGCTGACGTCCATCCCGGTGGTGGGCTCGTCCAGCACGATCAGGTCGCTGTCGCCGGCGATCGCCAGGGCGAAACGGACCCGCTGCTCCTGGCCGCCGGACAGCTTGTCCACCCGGCGTTCGGCGATCTCGGTGATCCCGGCGTCGGTCAGCACCCCCGTGACCGACCGACCGCGCGGGTGCACCTTGCAGGCGAGCTCGACCAGCTCGCGGACCTTGACGTCGGTCATCAGCCCGCCGGACTGCAGCATCGCGCCGACCCGCCCGTCCGCGATCGCCGCCCGCGGGGTGCCGCCGAACAGCGTGACGCTGCCCTGGTCGGGTTCGCGCAGGCCGAGCAGCAGGTCCAGGCTGGTGGACTTCCCGGCGCCGTTCGGGCCGAGCAGGGCGACGGTCTCGCCCGGCCGCAGCACGAGGTCCAGCCCGTCCACGGCGCGCACCCGCCCGTAGCTCTTGCCGACGCCGCGGAAGGCGGCCACCTCGGTAACCATCGCCCGGCTCCTCTCCCTGGTGGTGTCCGGTGCGGAGCTGTCCGCACCGGACCAGGGTCCCGCCCGGGCCGGGGCCGGCGGCAGTGCCGGCCGTCGTGCCTTCGGTATGACGGATGTCATGCCGCGGGCACGACGGCCCGGCCCGGGGCGCCTAGCGGCCCAGCGAGCGCTTCACGAAGTCGACCTGGAGCAGCAGCAGGTTCTCCGCGACCTCCTCCTGCGGCGTCATGTGGGTGACGCCCGACAGCGGCAGCACGGTGTGCGGGCGCCCGGCGGCCAGCAGCGCCGAGGAGAGCCGCAGGGTGTGGGCGGCCACCACGTTGTCGTCGGCCAGACCGTGGATGATCATCAGCGGGCGCTCCAGCCCGGCCGCGTACCCGTTGAGCGAGTTCGCCGCGTACACCTCGGGCCGCTCGGCCGGGTGGCCCAGGTAGCGCTCGGTGTAGTGGGTGTCGTACAGCTCCCAGTCGGTCACCGGGGCCCCGGCCACCGCCGCGTGGAACACGTCGGGGCGGCGCAGCACGGCGAGCGCGGCGAGGTAGCCGCCGTACGACCAGCCGCGGATCGCGACCCGGTCGAGGTCCAGCGGGAACTCGCCGGCCAGCGCCCGCAGCGCCTCCACCTGGTCGTCCAGGGTGGCCCCGGCGAAGTCGAAGGCGATGGACTTCTCCCAGGCCGGTCCGCGCCCGGGGGTGCCGCGCCCGTCGGCGACGACCACCGCGAAGCCCTGGTCGGCGAACCACTGGGAGTTGAGGTGCGGGTTGTGCGCCTGGACGACGCGCTGGCCGTGCGGGCCGCCGTACGGGTCCATCAGGACGGGCAGCAGGCCGTCGCGCTCGCGGTCGTAGCCGGTGGGCAGGAACACGGCGGCCGGGATGCGGCGCTCGCCCGCGAAGCGGAAGACCGGGCGGGCGGTGATGGCCGGGGTCTCGGCGTACGAGGCGATGGTGGCGACGTCGTCGACCACCACGCCCTCCGGCAGGTCGCGGGCGACCTGCACCAGCGTGCCGGGCAGGTCGGGCTCGGCGGTGGCCCGGACGGTGATCCCGCCGGCGTGCACCGCACTGGTGACGGAGGTGAACGGGCGGCCGTTGGCGGACTCCCAGGCCAGTTCCTTGCCGTCGTGGCTGATCCGGCCGACGGCGATCCAGCCGGGCTCGGGGTCGGTCTCCTCGGCGCCGCCGGAGGCGCTGAAGAACACCTCCCGCGCGGTGACCGCGACCACCGCCCGCACGTGCAGGTCGGCCCCGGTGACGGCCTGGTCGCCGACCACCAGTGCCCGCACCCCGCCCTGGTCGGAGATCCGGACCAGCTTGCCGTCCGGGGTCCAGGCCGGCACGCCCGGGAAGGCCTCCAGCCAGACCTCGTCGTGCTCCTCGAACAGCACCTCGGTGGCGCCGGTGGCCACGTCCACGCCGAGGATCCGCTGGGCGCGCTGGTCCCGGGACTGGACGAGCAGCAGCGGCACGCCGCCCTCGGACCAGTGCACCCGGGCCAGGTACGGGAAGGCCGCGTGGTCCCAGGAGACCTCGGTGCGTCCGCCGTGCAGGTCGAGCACCCAGAGCCCGACCTCGGCGTTGGCGGTGCCGGCCGCCGGGTAGGCGACCTCGGCGGGCTCGCGGTCCGGGTTGGCCGGGTCGGCGATCCACCAGCGGCGCACCGGGCTGTCGTCGGCGCGCTCGGCCAGCAGCCGCTCGCCGTCCGGGGACCACCAGAAGCCGCGGGTGCGGTCGATCTCCTCCTGGGCGATGAACTCGGCCTGGCCCCAGGTGACGTTCGGGCCGTCCGGCTCGGCGAGCGCCCGGTCGCCGCTGCCGTCGGTACGGGTCAGCCGCAGTTCGCCGGCGGTGTTGGCGTAGGCGACGTGGGCGCCGTCCGGGGACAGCCGCGGGTCCAGCAGCGGGCCCACGGCGGGCAGTTCGGCGGTGGTGCCGGCGGTCAGGTCGGCGGTGAACAGCCGGCCGGAGAGCGCGAAGGCCGCCCGGTCGCCGGCGGCGTCCAGAGCGTAGCCGACGATGCCGGCCGAGCTCTCCCGGCTGCGCTCGCGGCGCGCCTTCTCGGCCGGCGAGAGGTCCTCCTCGCCGCCGCCGAGCAGCACCGCCGGGTCGGCGGCGATCCGCTCCTCGCCGGTGGCGGTGTCGAGGGTCCAGAGCAGGTTGGCCCGGTCGCTGCCGGAGCGCGAGCGCAGGAAGACGACCCGCGAGCCGTCCGGTGCGACGGAGAAGGAGCGGGGGGCGCCGACGGTGTAGCGCAGGGTCCGCGCGTACTGCCGGGGGAAGGTGTCCGCAGGAGTGTGGGAGGTCATGGCACCAGACCCTACGACGGGCGACTGCCACGGCCGGGTGACTGGCGATCACTCGTTCGGAGCATCACCTCCGAGTACGCCCCGAAGGGCCCCACACCCCCTCCGACCGGCCCGTGCGCCCCACGAGTGCCCCGTTGCCCCGGCGCGCGCGGACTCACTGAATGTAATGCTCCCCTTACCCATCGGGTATGACTGGTCAGGCGAGTGATCGTCGGGCCCCGTCCCGGGCCCGCCGGCCACCCGGCCCCGATTCCCGTACGGTCCCACCGCCGCCCTCCCCCAGGGGGCCGGCGCCCGAGAAGGGGTATGAGCCCACATGGCCATGAACATCTCCGCAGCCGTGCTGATGCTCGTCATCGTGGTGGTGCTGATCCGCCGCTCCGGCCTCAAGCTGGCGCACGCGATCGTCTGCGCACTGCTCGGCTTCTACCTGGCCTCCAGCTCGATCGCACCGTCGATCAGCCAGGTCACCAGCAACCTCGCCGGGATGATCAACGGCCTCAAGCTCTGACCCCTCCGGCCGGTGGCTAGGCTTCCTCCCATGACCGCGACTACCGGCCGCCGCCTCCTCCTGGTGCACGCCCATCCCGACGACGAGTCGATCGGCAACGGCGCCACCATGGCCAGGTACGCCGCCGAGGGCGCCCGGGTGACGCTGGTGACCTGCACCCTCGGCGAGGGCGGCGAGGTGATCCCGCCCGGGCTGGCCCACCTGACGGCCGATCGGGACGACACCCTCGGCGCCCACCGGATCGGCGAGCTGACCGAGGCAATGCGCGCCCTCGGCGTCACGGACTTCCGCTTCCTCGGCGGGCCGGGGCGCTACCGCGACTCCGGGATGATGGGCGTGCCCGAGAACGACGCCCCCGGCTGCTTCTGGCGGGCGGACGTGGACGAGGCGGCGGGCCACCTGGTCGCGGTGGTCCGCGAGGTGCGGCCGCAGGTGCTGGTCACGTACGACGACAACGGCGGCTACGGGCACCCGGACCACATCCAGGCGCACCGGGTCGCGATGCGCGCGTACGAGCTGGCCGCCGACCCGGCGTACGCCCCGGAGGCGGGCGCTCCCTGGCGGATCGCCAAGGTGTACTGGAACCGGATGCCCCGCTCGGTGCTGGACGCCGGCCTCGCCGCCACCGCCGCCGAGGCGCGCTTCCCGGGCGTCGCGCAACCCTCCGACGTCCCCGGGGTGGTGGCCGACGAGGTGGTCACCACCGTGCTGGACGGCACCGGCTACGCCGCCCGCAAGGCCGCCGCACTGACCGCGCACGCCACCCAGATCACCGTGGCCGGTGACTCCTTCGCGCTCTCCAACCACCTCGGCCAGCCGCTGTTCGCCACCGAGTACTACCAGTTGGTGCGCGGCCAGGCCGGGCCGGAGCGGCCCGAGCGCGACCTCTTCGCGGGCCTCGACACCGAGGCCGCGGACCCGGCCGCGGACCCGGCGGCGGACCCGGCGGACCCGGCGACTGACCCCACGGCGACCGACCCGGCAGGCCTGGCCGCCGACCCGATTCCGAGCGAGGGGAACGCCCGATGACCGCACCCGCCGCCAAGCCGAAGAGCCGCTCGATCGCGGTGACCGTCCTCGGCACCCGCGAGGAGCGGCTGGCCGAGCCCCAACCCCCGCGCGCCGCCCGGATCGCGGCGTATGTCCTGTTCTTCCTGCTGGGCATCGCGGTGTCGGTGTGCGGATCCTTTGTGCAGGCCCTGTGGCCGCCCGTGGGAGTTCTGCTGGCGCTCGCCGCCACCGCCGCGACCTTCTACGCCGGCCTGCGGGTCACCGGTACCAAGCTGGGCGCCGCGGTGCCCGCGGGCGGCTGGTTCATGGCGATCCTGCTGCTGATGGTGCCCCGGCCGGAGGGCGACAACGTGCTCTGGTCCAACGCCACATCGCTGGCCTGGCTGTTCGTCGGCTCGATCCTGGGCGTGATCTGCGCCACCCTGCCCACCCGCACCAGCTGGTTCCCCGGCGTGCCCAGCCCCAAGCGCTGAACCGGGCGGGCGGCCGCGTACGGTAGCGCACACAACGCGCAGTCAGGACCACTCCGCCGTACTCTCATACCGGAGGAACCGGACGTATCAGGATCTGTCCGAAGCCGTTCACCGCTCAGTTCTTCCCAGTATGGTGGTCCCGCAGTACGTCGTACCCGACCGCCGTTTGCCCCAGGCCCGGCGACCACGAACCGCGGTCGCGCCGCACGGCCCGCCCGCGAACCCGGAGCAGAGCAGCATTGAGCAGCCGCGAATCTGACAACGCCAACCCGACGCCCCGGCGCACGGGTCCGGACGCCTACCCGTCGGGCACGCCGCCCTACGGCACCCCGGCGGGCCCCGGCGGCGACCGGGCCGGCACCGAGACCGGGTCGGGCGGCGAGGACGACGGTCCGAAGACCGAGACCACCCTGACCACCCGGGTCCGGATCAACATCCCCGGCTCGCGCCCGATCCCGCCGGTCGTCGTCCGCAGCACCGTCAAGAACGAGACCGCCCGGGGCGACGACGGCCCGGCCGACCCGTTCGCGCCCGGCGCCGAGCCGGGCGGCCCGCGGCACCGCTCCGCGCCCGCCTCGCCCGTCCTCGGCGTGATGGAGGGCGGCTCCGGCTCCGCCACCCCGCCGAACCTGCCGCCGGAGTGGCAGATCCCGCCGATCCCGCCGGCGACCTCGGAGTCCGAGTCCACCGGCGCGTGGTTCCGACCGCGGCAGAAGAAGGCCCCGGCCGCCGAGCCCGCCCCGGCCGCTGTGCCGGTCGGCGCCCCGAGCGCCCCGAGCACGCCGGAGGCCCCGGCCGTGCCCGGCCCCGGCGCCGAGGCCCGGCCGCAGGCCGCCCCGAACGGTGCCCGCCCGGCTCCGGACGCCGGCGCCCCCCGGCCGAACGGCCGCCCGCTGCCCACCCGGGGCCAGGCCCCGCGCCAGGGCGCCGCCCCGGCCGACCCCGCCTCGCCCTACGGCGCCGGGGGCCCGGCCGAGGAGCCGGGGGTGTACGAGAGCGCCGACCCGTTCGCACCGGTCGCCGACCCGTTCGCCCCGACCGGCCCGACCGGCCCCGCCGCCGGTGCGCGCGGCCGCGGTGACCAGCGCGGCCCGCGTGGCAGCCGTCCGCAGCAGCCGTCGCCGCACCAGCAGGGCGGCCCCCAGCAGGGCGGGTTCCCGCAGAGCGGCTTCCCGCAGGCCGGGCCCGGCCCGGAGGACACCTCGGTGGACGGCTTCGCGCCGATCCGCGAGCACGACGCACCCCCGGCCGCCATACCCGGCCTGCCCCGGAACGGCACCGCCTCGAACGGCACCACTCCGAACGGCGCCGCCTCGAACGGCACCGCCCCGCAGGGTGCCGACGGCCGTCCGCAGCCGGGCCTGTTCGCCTCGGCCCCGACCGGCACCGACCCGTTCGCCACCCAGCGCCCGGCCGCCCCCGGCCAGGACCCCTTCGCCGCCCCGACGGGCCCCGGCGGGCTCTTCCCGGGCGCACCCCAGCCCGCCGCCCAGCCTGCCCCGCAGCCCGCCCCCGGCGGACCCCGGCGGGCGGGTCGCGACCCGGAGGCCACCGAGGTCACCCCGCTGCCCGCCCCCGGCCCCCAGGCCGCGACGGGCGGCCCCGGCGGTCAGGTCGACGCCGCCCCGTTCCTCCCCGGCGCCGTCCCCGGGCCGGCCCCCACGGCCGGCCCCGCGCCCGCCAAGGACAAGGCCGAGCCGGCCGCCCCGGCCAAGGGCAAGGCGAAGGCCAAGCGCGGCGGTCCGAAGAAGCTGGTCAAGCTCGGCGTCTACGCCGTCGGCGGGGTGCTCTTCCTCGGCGCCGCCGCGTACGGCACCGGCCTGATGCTCAACCAGTCCGACATCCCCAAGGGCACCGTGGTGCTCGGCACGGACATCGGCGGCAACGGCCGCGACCAGGCGATCCACGCACTGGACGCCTCGGTCGGCAAGGCCGGGCAGCAGCCGCTCAAGCTCAAGATCGGCGACCAGAGCGTCGACCTGGACCCGACGGTCGCCGGCCTGAGCTTCGACACCACGGCCACCGTGGACGGCCTCGCGGCGCACAGCTACAACCCGGTCGACGTGATCAAGTCGATCCAGGGCGGCACCAAGGCCGTCGCCCCGGAGGTCCGGGTCGACCGTGCCAAGCTCAAGGCCGCGCTGGACTCGCTGGCGGCCGGCTCGGGCCAGGGCCTCCAGGAGGGCTACGTCAAGTTCGCCGACAACGGCGACCCGGTCGTGGTCCCCGGCAAGGCCGGTCAGGCGGTGGACACCAACGCCGCGCTGGACGTGGTCGAGCAGGCCTACCGCGACCGCGCCGCCGGCAAGCCGGACCAGCCGATCGCCCTGGCCGTCACGGCCGCCCAGCCGAAGGTCTCCACCCAGGCCCTCCAGGCCGCCGCGGACAGCCTCGGCAAGCAGGTGACCAGCGGGAAGATCCACATCGTGGCGGGCGCCAAGACCTGGGACTTCGGCCCGAAGACCGCGGCCAAGGCGCTCACCCTGACCCCGGACGCCTCCGGCAAGATCGCGCCCAAGTGGGACCTCGACGCGCTGGGCTCCCAGCTCAACGGCGCGTTCGACAAGGTGAAGGCCAAGAAGAACGGCCAGACCGCCGCGATCACCCCGCAGGACGTCGCGGACGCCGTCACCTCGCTGTTCGACAAGACCGGCGACAAGGAACGCACCTTCAAGTTCACCGTCGCCTGACCCGAGGCGCCCGGCGCCTGACACCCGACGCCGGGCGCCTGCCGCCGGACGGCACCACCGTCCGGCGGCGTCGGCCGACGAACCGGGCACGAACGAGGGGCGGGCCCGCCGCACCGCAAGGATGCGGCCGCCCCGCCCCTCGACAACTCCCCCTCCCGGTCAGCAAGATGTGACGCCACACCATCCGTCACAGTCACCCCGGGAGCCACCACGATGGGCCGCCGCAGCCTCCAGCACCACCGGACGGCACTGCTCGCCGGTCTCACCGCCCTGACGCTCTCCCTCGCGCTCTGCTCCTGCTCCGCGGGGTCGGACGGCGCCGCCGCGGACGCCCCGATCGCCGCCACCGGGATGCCCAAGCTGACCTCGGTCGACATCAACGCCCACGACCGCGCCCAGCTGCGCCAGGGCGGCACCCTGAACCTGGCGATCTCCCAGTTCTCCCACCAGTGGTCGCCGATCCACACCGACGGCACCGAGTCCTCGACCGTCGCGGTCAGCAAGCCGCTGCTGCCGACCTTCTTCCGCTCCGACGCGGCAGGCACCCAGACCGTCAACCCGGCGTACCTCCAGGAGGCCCACGCCGAGGTCAGGGACGGCCACCAGGTGGTCACCTGGACGCTCAACCCGAAGGCCCACTGGTCCGACGGCACCCCGATCACCTGGCGCGACATCGAGGCCAACTGGCGCGCCATGAACGGCAAGGACCCGGCGTACCGGCCGTCCAGCACCTCCGGCTTCGAGCTGGTCAGCTCGGTCGAGCGGGGCAAGGACGACTTCCAGGCCGTGATGACCTTCGACCGGCCGTTCTCCGAGTGGCAGTCGATGTTCAACGGCGCCGCCAACGCGCCGCTGCTGCCCGCGAGCAAGGTGTCCACCCCGGAACTGTTCAACTCGGCCTACCTGGACGCCATCCCGCTCACCGCCGGCCCCTTCAAGGTCGAGCGGCTGGACCCGTCGGCGCAGACCGTCACCCTGGTCGCCGACCCGGCCTGGTGGGGCGACAGGCCGGTGCTGGACCGGATCGTCTTCCACGCCATGCTGCCCGACGCGATGCGCACCGCCTTCGCCAAGGGCGAGATCGACCTCCTCAACAACGGCCCGGACCTGGCCGGCTACCAGGTCATCAAGAACACCAAGGGCGCGGCCGTGCGCCGGGCCGGCGGGCCGGACTTCCGGCAGCTCACCCTGAACGCCCGCAACCCCGTGCTCGCCGACCCGACCGTCCGCCAGGCCGTCTTCCAGGCGATCAACCGGGACGCCCTGATCCGCACCGACCTCAACGGCCTGGACTGGCCCGCCGTCCCGCTCAACAACCACCTGCTGGTCGCCAACCAGAACGGCTACCGCGACAACTCCCTGGGGCTGTCCCGCTTCGACCCGGCCGAGGCCGCCCGCAAGCTGGACGCGGCGGGCTGGAAGCTCGACGGCGACGTACGGAAGAAGGACGGCCGCGAGCTGAACCTGCGGATGGTCGTCCCCGCCGGGGTGGCCGTGGCCCAGAACGAGACGGCCTCCGTGTCGAAGATGCTCAAGGACGTCGGCGTCAAGGTCACCCCGGTGACCGCCGCCGCCAACGAGTTCTTCGACAAGTACGTCAACCGCGACGACTTCGACATCGCCGTCTACGCGCTGCTCGGCACCCCGTTCCCGGCCAGCGGCAGCCGCGCGAGCTACGTCCAGAACAGCTCCTCCAACCGGGCCGGCGCCGGCAGTCCCGCGGTGGACGCCGCGCTCGACCGGGCCGCCGGCGCGACCGACGCCGGCACCGCCTCCGAGGCGATCAACCAGGCCGACGGCGAGCTCTGGAAGGTGGCCGGCATCCTGCCGCTCTACCAGCGCCCGCAGCTGTACGGCGCCCGCGCCGACCTCGCCAATATCGGCGCCCAGGGCCTGTCCGACATCGTCTGGGAGAACGTCGGCTTCACCAAGTAGCGCCCCGGCTCAGCCGTGCAGGGTCTCCCGCCAGTAGTGGCAGGCGCTGCGGCGGCCGGGCAGCTCGGCCCCCTCCGAGTCCGCCACCGGCACCAGCGGCGGGAGTTCGGTCAGGCAGCGGTCCTGCACCCGGTCGCAGCGGGGGTTGAACGCGCAGCCCTCCGGGATGCGCAGCAGGCTGGGCGGCAGGCCCTTGATGGCGTGCAGGTCCTGGCCCTTCTGGTCCAGCCGGGGGATGGAGGCCAGCAGGCCCCGGGTGTACGGGTGCGCGGGCCGGGCGTACAGCTCGTGCACGGGGGAGGTCTCGACGATCCGGCCCGCGTACATCACGGCGATCTTGTCCGCGACGTCGGCGACCACGCCCAGGTCGTGGGTGATCAGGATCAGGCCCATGTTGAACTCGGCCTGCAACTCGGCCAGCAGGTCCATCACCTGGGCCTGCACCGTCACGTCCAGCGCGGTGGTGGGCTCGTCGGCGATGATCAGGTCCGGCTCCAACGCCATCGCCATCGCGATCATGATGCGCTGACGCATGCCGCCCGAGAACTGGTGCGGGTAGTCGTTCACCCGCTGCTTGGCCGCCGGGATGCGCACCCGCTCCATCAGCTCGACGGCCTTCACCTTCGCCTCGGCACGCGAGAACCCCTGGTGCACCCGGAACATCTCGCCGAGCTGGTAGCCCACACTGAGCACCGGGTTGAGCGCGGACAGCGCGTCCTGGAAGATCATCGCAATCTGCCGGCCCCGGACGGTCCGCCGGAGCCGGGGGCTCATGGTCAGCAGATCGTCACCCCGGAACAGGATCCGCCCCGAGGTGATCCGGCCGGGCGGCACGTCCAGGATGCCCATGATCGCCTGCGCCGTGACCGATTTCCCGGAGCCGGACTCGCCCAGCACCGCCAGCGTCTCCCCCGCCGCCACCGAGTAGCTCACCCCGTTGACGGCCTTGGCGACACCGTCCCGGGTGTGGAACTCGATGTGCAGGTCCTCGACCTCCAGCAACGGCGTCCCGGGCACCAGGTTCTCCCGTCCGCCGCCGACCACCTCGACCGCATCCATCCGGGCAGCCCTCCTCAGCGCAGCCGCGACCATCGCCTGGCGCAGAGCAACTATCAAGGAACGACGTTCACTTGGGGAGTGTGCGGCAGATCTCGGTTCCATCACGGCGAAGGGCGCGCCCTCGGTACGAGGACGCGCCCTGGGTGGCACCGACCGCTAAGGCTCCTGGCCGGAGCCGTCGTCGGGCTGCCGTTTCCCCCACTCCGCCGCGCTCTGCCCGATCCCGCGCTCCGCGGCGAAGTGACACGCCGAGTCGTGCACCGCCGCCCCGCTCAGCCAGCCCGGCGCGGCCAGCAGCGGCACCTCCACCGAGCAGCGCTCCTGCGCCTTCCAGCAGCGGGTGCGGAACCGGCACCCCGAGGGCGGGTTGGCCGGCGAGGGCACGTCCCCGGTGAGGACGATCCGGTCCCTGCTCTCGCGCGCCGTCGGGTCCGGCACCGGCACCGCCGACAGCAGCGCCTGGGTGTACGGATGGGTCGCGTGGTCGTAGATCTCCAGGTCGCTGCCGAGCTCGACCATCTTCCCCAGGTACATCACCCCCACCCGGTCCGAGATGTGCCGGACGATGGAGAGGTCGTGGGCGATGAACATGTACGAGAGGTTGAACTCGCCCTGCAGCTGCTCCAGCAGGTTGATCACCTGTGCCTGGACCGACACGTCCAGCGCGGAGACCGGCTCGTCGCAGATGATGATCTCCGGCCTGAGCGCCAACCCCCGTGCGATGCCGATGCGTTGGCGCTGGCCGCCGGAGAACTGGTGCGGGTACCGGTTGATGTACTCCGGGTTGAGCCCGACCACGTCCAGCAGGTCCTGGACGGCCTTGCGGCGGTCGCCCTTGGGCGCCACCTCGGGGTGGATCTCGAAGGGCTCGCCGATGATGTCGCCGACCGTCATCCGCGGGTTGAGCGAGGTGTACGGGTCCTGGAACACCATCTGGATGTTGCGCCTGACGGCCTTCAACCCGGCCCCGGAGAGCCGGGAGATCTCCTCACCCTTGTAGCGGACGGACCCTCCGGTGGCCGGCTCCAGGTTCATCAGCACCTTGGCCAGCGTGGACTTGCCGCAACCGGACTCGCCGACGATGCCGAGCGTCTCGCCCTGCATCAGGTCGAAGCTGACCCCGTCCACCGCCTTGACCGCGCCGACCTGCTTCCGGAACAGCACGCCCTTGGTCAGCGGGAAGTGCTTGACCAGGTCCCGGACCTCCAGGATCGGCTCGCCGCGCGGCACCGGCTGCTCGAAGGCGACCTCCTCCGGCACCGCCACGCCCGACGCGCTGGCCCCGTTAACGGTCATGGAGGGTCTCCTTCCAGAAGAAGCAGGCGCTGCCGCGGCCCTCCAGCGGGGTGCCGTCCTCCTCGGTGACCGGGAACAGCTCCGGCACCTCGGCCCGGCAGACGTCCTGGGCCCGCGGGCAGCGGGGGTTGAAGGCGCAGCCCTTGGGGATCCGCAGCAGGTTGGGCGGCAGGCCCTTGATGGCGTAGAGCTCTTGGCCCTTCTGGTCCAGCCGGGGGATGGAGTCCAGCAGGCCCCGGGTGTACGGGTGCGCGGGCCGGGCGTACAGCTCGTGCACGGGCGCCGTCTCGACGATCCGGCCCGCGTACATCACGGCGATCTTGTCCGCGACGTCGGCGACCACACCCAGGTCGTGGGTGATCAGGATCAGCCCCATGTGGAACTCGGCCTGGAGCTCCGCCAGCAGGTCCATCACCTGGGCCTGGACGGTGACGTCCAGGGCGGTGGTGGGCTCGTCGGCGATGATCAGGTCCGGCTCCAGGGCCAGCGCCATCGCGATCATGATGCGCTGGCGCATGCCGCCGGAGAACTGGTGGGGGTAGTCGTTCACCCGCTGCTTGGCCGCCGGGATGCGCACCCGCTCCATCAGCTCGACGGCCTTGGCCTTCGCCTCGGCCCGGGAGACGCCCTGGTGCGCCCGGAACATCTCGCCGAGCTGGTAGCCCACGCTGAGCACCGGGTTGAGCGCGGACAGCGCGTCCTGGAAGATCATCGCGATCTTCCGACCGCGGATCCTGCGCCGCTCCTCCTTGCCCATCTTCAACATGTCCTGGCCCCGGAAGCGGATCTCCCCGCGCGGGATCCGGGCCGGCGGCATGTCCAGGATGCCCATGATCGCCTGGGCGGTCACCGACTTCCCGGAGCCGGACTCGCCCAGCACCGCCAGCGTCTCCCCGGCCCGGACGCTGTAGTTGACCCCGTTGACGGCACGGGCGACGCCGTCCCGGGTGACGAACTCGACGTGCAGGTCCCGCACGTCTAGCAGCGGCCCCTCGTAGGGCGTCTGCCGCTCCTGCCCGGTGGCGTCCACAGCTGTACTCACGATGCGCTCCCCTCGCTCAGCGAAGCTTCGGGTCGAGGGCGTCGCGCACCGCGTCGCCCAGCATGATGAAGGCCAGCACGGTGACGGAGAGCGCCGCGGCCGGGAAGAACAGCACGTACGGCGCCGTGCGGATCACCTTCTGGGCGGAGGAGATGTCGATGCCCCAGGAGATGGTCGGGTCCTGGAGGCCGATGCCGAGGAAGCTCAGCGTGGCCTCGGCCGCGATGTAGCCGCCGAGCGCGATGGTGGCGACCACGATCACCGGGGCGATCGCGTTCGGCAGGATGTGCCGGAACATCAGCCGCCCCGTCCCGGCGCCGAGCGCCCGGCCCGCCACCACGTAGTCGGCCTGCTTGACGGTCAGTACCGCGCCGCGCATGACACGGGCGATCTGGGTCCAGCCGAGCACGCCGAGGGCGATGACCACGCTCCAGACCGTGCGGGTGGAGAAGGCGTTCAGCAGCACCAGGGCGCCGAGCAGCAGCGGGATGCCGAAGAAGATGTCGACGATCCGGGAGATCACCGCGTCCACGGCGCCGCCGAAGTACCCGGCGACCATGCCGGTCAGCCCGCCGAGCACGGTCACCGCGGCGGTCACGAAGATGCCGACGGTGATCGAGGCGCGGGCGCCGTAGATGACCCGGGCGAAGATGGAGCGGCCCTGGGCGTCGTAGCCGAACCAGCCGGCGCCGAAGACGTCGCCCCAGTCCGGCCGACGCAGGTAGTTGTTCACCAGGTCCGCCCTGCGCGGGTCCGCGTCGGTGAAGGCGTACGGGAAGACCGCCATCACCACCAGCAGCAGGATCAGCACCGCGGAGATCAGGAAGATCGGCCGCCGGCGCAGGTCCCGCCAGGCGTCGCCCCAGAGGCTGCGGGCCTCCTCCCGCTTCTCCACGTCGGGTTCGACCAGGGTCTCCAGCTCGACCGCCATGCCCTGCTCGCCCGCGTAGTCCAGGTGCGAGACACCGGGCTTGGGGTGCGGCTTGGGCGAGTCCTCGTCGTGGATGTCAGGCATAGCGGATCCTCGGGTCCAGGACCGCGTAGAGCAGGTCGACGAGCAGGCTGGCGACCAGGTAGACGATCACCAGGACGGTCACGATGCCGACCACGGTGGGCCCTTCCTTCGTGTTGATCGCCCGGTACAGGACGTTGCCGATGCCCTGCACGTTGAAGATGCCCTCGGTGACGATCGCGCCGCCCATCAGCGCGCCCAGGTCGGTGCCGAGGAAGGTGACCACCGGGATCAGCGAGTTGCGCAGCAGGTGGCGCAGGATGATGGTGCGCCGGGGCAGGCCCTTGGCGACGGCGGTGCGCATGTAGTCGGCCCGCAGGTTCTCGCCGATCGAGGTCCGGGTCAGCCGGGCCACGTAGGCGAGCGAGAGCGAGCCCAGCACCACGGCGGGCAGGACGAGTTGGGAGAGGTCGTAGCTGTCCTGCACGGTCGGGGTGACCCAGCCCAGATTGGTGGCGAAGACCGTCTGCGCGATGTACGCCAGCACGAAGACCGGGATCGAGATCACCACCAGGGTCAGCACCAGCACCAGGGTGTCGGCGATGCTGCCGCGCCACAGTCCGGAGACCAGGCCGAGGGCGAGGCCGAGGATCAGCTCGAACACGAAGGCCAGCAGCGCGAGCCGGATGGTGACCGGGAAGGCCCCAGCCATGATGTCCGAGACCGGGCGCCCGGTGAAGCTGGTGCCGAAGTCGCCCTGGAACAGGTTCGCCATGTAGTGCAGGTACTGCTTCCAGACCGGCTGGTCGAGGAAGTACTTGTGCTTGATGCTGGCCACCACGGCCGGGTCGGCCGCCTTCTCCCCGAACAGCGCCGTCACCGGGTCCCCGGGCAGCGTGTAGACCATCAGGAAGATCAGCAGCGTGGTGCCGAAGAACACCGGGATCATCTGCAGCACCCGCCGCAGCACGTAACTGCCCATCCGAGCCTCCTTCCAGGGCGTGACCGGCCGGGGGCGACCGGCCGGGAGAACCGGGCCCCGCCCTCCGTGCGGGGAGGACGGGGCCGCGTGGGGGGCGGGTCAGCCCTTGACCTCGACCTGGGTCCAGGCCGGGTTGCCGAAGGAGTCGAACTTCACGTTCTGCACCTTGTTCGAGTAGCCCGAGTTGGTGCGGTAGTACCAGAGCGGGATGGCCGGCATGCCGCTCGGCAGCACCGCCTCGGCCTGCTGGTAGCCGGTCACCGTGTCGGCGACGCTGGCGGCCTCGTCGGCCTTGGTGGCGGCGTCGTCGAACTGCGGGTTGCTGTAGCCGAAGTCGTTGGAGGCCGCGCCGGTGCGGTAGACGTCGGAGAGGAAGTTGGCGTTCAGCGGGTAGTCCTGCACCCAGCCGGTACGGAAGGCGCCGTTGAGCTGGTGCGCGGTGATCGCCGCGCGGGCGGTCTTGAAGTCGGGCTTCGGGTCGCCCAGGCAGTCCACGCCGGTGCTCTGCCGGATCGAGTTGCAGACGGCGTCGACCCACTCCTTGTGGCCGCCGTCCGCGTTGTAGGTGATCAGCAGCTTGTTGCCGGGGACGCCGCCGCCCTCCTGGATCAGCTGCTTGGCCTTGGCCGCGTCGAACTTGCAGAAGTCGCCGCAGGCGCCGTCCTTGTAGCCCTCGACGCCCTCGGCGACCCAGGCGGTGGCGGGCTTGCGGGAGCCCTGGAGCACCGTCTTGGTGATGACGTCCCGGTCGATCGCCATCGACAGGCCCTGGCGCACCTTCGCCTTGTCCGGCGAGGACCAGTCGGCCTGGTAGAGCGTGAAGCCGATGTTCTGGATCGCGCCCTGCGGGGCGTCGATGGCCCGGTCGCCGAGGTCGTTCTTGTAGTTGGCCAGCGCCGACGGCGGCACCTGGTCCATCACGTCGAGGTTGCTGGACTGGAGGTCCGCGTAGGCGGCCTCGGACGTGGTGTACATCTTGAAGACGATGCCGCCGTTCTTCGGCTTGTCCACGCCCTGGTAGTCCGGGAAGGTCTTGGTGACCACCTCGGTGTTGTGCGACCAGCTGACGAACTGGTACGGGCCGTTGCCCACCGGCTTCTGCCCGTACCCGGCCGGGTCCGAGTAGAAGGCGTCCGGCAGCGGCGAGAAGGCGATGTAGCCGAGCTTGTACTCGAAGTACGAGACCTTGTTCCTGAGCTTGACGGTGAAGTGCAGGTCGTCGGTGACGGTCAGGCCGGACATCTTGTCCGTGGTCGCCTTGCCGGTGGCCGGGTGGACGTCCTGGTAGCCCTCGATGTCGGAGAACCAGGAGCTGTTGATCTGGGCGTTGGCCGGGTTGGCGCCCCAGTTCCAGGCGTCCACGAAGTTCTTGGCGTGCACCGGGGTGCCGTCGTGGAACTTCCAGCCGTCCTTCAATGTGATGTTGAAGGTCTGCGAGTCACTGGTGTCGATCTTGTCCGCGACCTGCATCCGGATCTTCGCCGTGCTGGGGTCGTAGTCCACCAGCCCCTTGAACAGGTTCTGGATGATGCGGCCACCGCCCACCTCGTTGGCGTTGGCGGGCTGCAGCGGGTTCTGCGGCTCATTGCTCTGGTAGCTGAACGTCTTGCCGGCGTCCGACGAGCTGCTGCCACCGCCTCCCCCGCTGCTGCTGCACCCGGTGGCCACCAGGACCACGGACGTCGCAGCGGCGAGGACCAGGCGAGCACGGGCGGCTACGGGCATGGAGGTCCCTCCTCAGGGGTGTGTGTCGCATCACACCCCATGAGAAGCGCGCCCCGGCGACGGCGCGAGCCGGGTGCACCCGGACGGGTGCCGTGACCCCCCTGTCGAGTTGACGCGGCGCCGGATCCGCCCTGGCGCCCGGAACGCCGGAAGGGCCCGCGGCCGGAGCCGCGGACCCTTCCTGGTGCGTACGGGACGTCAGGCCGCGGCCGACTCCCGGACCTCGGCGAAGTGGCAGGCCGACTCGTGGGCGGCCGGGCCCTCCAGCGTGGTCGGGATCGCCAGCAGCGGGATCTCCTCGGCGCAGCGCTCCTCCGCCTTCCAGCAGCGGGTGCGGAAGCGGCAGCCGGACGGCGGGTTGGCCGGCGAGGGGATGTCCCCGGTCAGGATGATCCGCTCGCGGTTCTCGCGCGCCGTCGGGTCCGGCACCGGCACCGCCGACAGCAGCGCCTGGGTGTACGGGTGGGTGGCGTTCTCGTAGATCTCCTCGTCGGAGCCGATCTCGACCATCTTGCCCAGGTACATCACGCCGACGCGGTCGGAGATGTGCCGGACGATGGAGAGGTCGTGCGCGATGAACATGTACGACAGGCCGAACTCGCCCTGCAGCTGCTCCAGCAGGTTGATCACCTGCGCCTGGACGGACACGTCCAGCGCCGAGACCGGCTCGTCGCAGATGATGATCTCCGGCTTGAGCGCGAGGCCGCGGGCGATGCCGATGCGCTGGCGCTGGCCGCCGGAGAACTGGTGCGGGTACCGGTTGATGTACTCCGGGTTGAGACCCACGACGTCCAGCAGGTCCTGGACGGCCTTGCGGCGGTCGCCCTTGGGCGCCACCTCGGGGTGGATCTCGAAGGGCTCACCGATGATGTCGCCGACCGTCATGCGCGGGTTCAGCGAGGTGTACGGGTCCTGGAACACCATCTGGATGTTGCGGCGGACGGCCTTGAGGGCCGCGCCGCCCAGGGTGGAGATGTCCTCGCCCTTGAACAGCACCTGACCGGAGGTGGCCCGCTCCAGGTTCATCAGCACCTTGGCCAGCGTGGACTTGCCACAGCCGGACTCGCCGACGATCCCGAGCGTCTCGCCCTTCTTGAGGTCGAAGCTGATGCCGTCGACAGCCTTGACCGCGCCGACCTGCTTCTTGAACAGGACGCCCTGGGTCAGCGGGTAGTGCTTGACCAGGTCCTTGACCTCCAGGATGTTCTCAGCCATGGAGGGTCTCCTTCCAGAGGTGGCACGCGCTGCGGCGGCCGGTGATCTCCGTGCCGTCCTCGTCGGTCACGTGGTGCAGCAGCGGGACCTCCGTGCGGCACAGGTCGGTGGCGACGTCGCAGCGGGGGTTGAACGCGCAGCCGGCCGGAACCTTGAGCAGGTTCGGGGGCAGGCCCTTGATCGCGTACAGGTCCTGGCCCTTCTGGTCCAGGCGCGGGATCGAGCGCAGCAGGCCCTTGGTGTACGGGTGCGCGGGCTTCGCGTACAGCTCGTGCACCGGGGCGGTCTCGACGATCCGGCCCGCGTACATCACGGCGATCTTGTCCGCGACGTCGGCGACCACGCCGAGGTCGTGGGTGATCAGGATCAGGCCCATGTTGTACTCGGCCTGGAGCTCCGCCAGCAGGTCCATCACCTGGGCCTGGACGGTGACGTCCAGGGCGGTGGTGGGCTCGTCGGCGATGATCAGGTCGGGCTGCAGCGACAGCGCCATGGCGATCATGATGCGCTGGCGCATGCCGCCGGAGAACTGGTGCGGGTAGTCGTTCACCCGCTGCTTGGCGGCGGGGATGCGCACCCGGTCCATCAGCTCGACGGCCTTGGCCTTGGCCTCGGCCTTGGAGGCGCCCTCGTGCACCCGGAACATCTCGCCGAGCTGGTAGCCCACGCTGAGCACGGGGTTGAGCGAGGACAGCGCGTCCTGGAAGATCATCGCGATCTTCCGGCCGCGGATCTTGCGCCGCTCCTCGTTGCTCATCTTGAGCATGTCCTGGCCGCGGAACAGGATCTCGCCCTGGGTCACCTTGCCCGGGGGCATGTCCAGGATGCCCATGATGGTCTGGGCCGTCACGGACTTGCCGGAGCCGGACTCGCCGAGGACGGCGAGGGTCTCGCCGGCCGAGACGGAGTAGTTGACGCCGTTCACGGCCTTGGCGATCCCGTCCCGGGTGTGGAACTCCACGTGGAGGTCCTTGACCTCCAGGAGCGGGGTTCCGACTTCGAGACGGTCCTTGTTCTGGTTGTTCTTCTCGATCACGGTGGTCATCGGGTCGTCACCTCTTCTCTCAGCGGAGCTTCGGGTCGAGGGCGTCGCGGACCGCGTCGCCGAGCATGATGAAGGCCAGCACGGTGAGGCTCAGCATGCCTGCGGGGAAGAACAGGGCGAACGGCGCCGTACGGATCAGCTTCTGGGCCGAGTTGATGTCGATGCCCCAGGAGATGGTCGGGTCCTGCAGACCGATGCCCAGGAAGCTCAGCGTGGCCTCCAGGGCGATGAAGCCGCCGAGCGCGATGGTGGCGACCACGATCACCGGGGCGATCGCGTTCGGCAGGATGTGCCGGAACATGATCCGGCTGGTGCTGGCGCCGAGCGCTCGAGCCGCCGTCACGAAGTCGGACTGCTTGACCGTGATCACCGAACCGCGCATGACACGGGTCATCTGGGTCCACCCCAGGGCGACCAGGGCGAAGACCACGCTCCAGATGGTGCGCGTGGGGAAGGCGTTCAGGATCACCAGCGCGCCGAGCAGCAGCGGGATGCCGAAGAAGATGTCGGTGACCCGGGAGATGATCGTGTCGATCCAGCCCCCGAAGTAGCCGGCGAGCATGCCGGTGATGCCGCCGATGACGGCCGTACCGACGGTGACGCAGATGCCGACCACGACCGAGGCGCGGGCGCCGTAGATGACGCGGGCGTAGATGCTGCGGCCCTGGCCGTCGTAGCCGAACCAGTCCCCTTCGAAGAAGTGGCTGTAGTTCGGCGGCGTGTGGAAGTGGTTGCGCAGGTCGCCGGCCCGCGGGTCCACCGAGGTGAACAGCCCGGGGGCGATCGCGATCACGATCAGCAGCAGGATCAGCAGCGCGGACAGCACGAAGATCGGCTTGCGCCGGAGGTCGTGCCAGGCGTCGGAGCCGAGGCTGCGCGGCTTCTCCGGCTTGGCGGCCGGCGCGACGGTGGTCTGGGCCGGGATCTTCCCGGCCGTCTTCTTCTCGGTCAGGTCAGGCATACCGGATCCTCGGGTCCAGGACCGCGTAAAGCAGGTCGACGATCAGGCCGGCGGCCAGGTAGACGAGCACCAGGAAGGCCACGAAGCCGGAGACGGTCGCGCCCTCCTTCATGTTGATCGCCTGGTAGAGCGCGTGGCCGACACCCTGGACGTTGAAGATGCCCTCGGTGACGATCGCACCGCCCATCAGGGCGCCGAGGTCGGTGCCGAGGAAGGTGACCACCGGGATCAGCGAGTTGCGCAGCAGGTGGGTGCCGATGACCTTCCGGCGCGGCAGGCCCTTGGCCACCGCGGTGCGGACGTAGTCGGCCTTGATGTTCTCGGCGATGGAGGTACGGGTGAGGCGCGCGACGTAGGCCAGCGACAGCGAGCCGAGCACGACGGCCGGCAGCACCAGCTGGGTGATGTCGTCGCTGTGCTGGACGGTCGGCGTGACCCACTTGAGGTTGATGCCGAAGATCGTCTGGAACAGGAAGCCCAGCACCGGGACCGGGATCGAGATCAGCAGCAGGGTGAAGACCAGCGCGCCCTTGTCGAAGAGCTTGCCGCGGCGCAGACCCGCGAACAGGCCGATGCCGATGCCGACCACGATCTCGATGGCGAACGCGAACAGCGCCAGCCGGACCGTGACCGGGAGCGCCTCGGTGATCTTGTCGAGCACCGGACGTCCGTCCAGTGCCGTGCCGAAGTCACCGGTGAGCAGGCCCCCCATGTAGGAGAGGTACTGCTGGACCAGCGGCTGGTCCAGGTGCTGCTGGTGCCTCAGGACTGCGAGCTGCACCGGGTCCGGCGCCTTGTCGCCCCACAGTGCCGCCAGCGGGTCACCGGGCAGCAAGTGCACCATGAAAAAGATGAGTGCGGTCGTTCCGAGGAACACCGGAATCATCTGGAGCAGTCGCCTCGCGACAAAGCGCCCCATCGTGCCTCCATGTATGGCTCTGCCGGGCCCGTCAACCCGGCAAGAGATAAGTCGGCGTGCCAACGGCCGGTGCCAGTCCTCGCCCTTGTGGGGATGGGACGGGCACCGGCCGTTGTCACCGGGTCAGGCGGTGCCGACCGATTACTTCTTCTTCTTGACCTCGACGTCGGTGTAGACCGGGTCGCCGAAGGAGTTGAACTTCACGCTCTGGACGTTGTTCGAGTAGCCCGAGTTGGTCTTGTAGTACCAGAGCGGGATCGCCGGCATGTCCTTGGCCAGGACGGCCTCGGCCTGCTGGTAGAGCTCGGCGGTCTTCTCGACCGTGGTGGCCGCGTCGGCCTGCTTCGCCAGGTTGTCGAACTCCGGGCTGGAGTAGCCGGCGTCGTTCGCGGCGGCACCGGTGCCGTAGACGTCCCGCAGGAAGTTGGCGTTCAGCGGGTAGTCCTGCACCCAGCCGGTCCGCATCATGCTCTGGACCTGCTTCTTGGTGACGATGTCACGCGAGGTCTTGAAGTCCGGCTTCGGGTCACCGAGGCACTCGACGCCGGTCGCCTGGCGGATCGAGTTGCAGACCGCGTCCACCCACTCCTTGTGGCCACCGTCGGAGTTGTACAGGATGGTGATCTTGCCGCCGGGAACGCCGCCGTTCTCGGTGACGAGCTGCTTGGCCTTCGCCGGGTCGTACTTGCAGGCGTCGCCGCAGACGCCGGCCTTGTAGCCCATGACGCCCGGCGCCACGAACGAGTCGGCGGGCTGACGGCTGTTGTTCAGCACGGTCTTGGTGATGGTGTCGCGGTCGATCGCCATCGACAGGCCCTGGCGCACCTTGGCGGCCTTGTCCTTGTCCATGGAGGACCAGTCCGCGTTGTACAGCGCGAAGGAGATGTTCTGGATCGCGCCCTGGGCCTGGTCGATCGCACGCTTGCCCAGGTCGTCCTTGTACTTGGGCAGGTCGGTCGAGTCGACCTGGTCCAGCACGTCCAGGGTGTCGGACATCAGGTCCTTGTACGCGGCTTCGGGCGAGGTGTAGGCGCGGAAGACGATCCCGCCGTTCTTCGCCTTGTTGGTGCCGGTGTACTTGTCGTAGGCCTTGAGCGTGATGGCCTTGTTGTGCTCCCACGACACGAACTGGTACGGGCCGTTGCCGACCGGCTTCTCGCCGTAGCCCTTCGGGTCCGCGAAGAACCCGGTGGGGAGCGGGAAGAAGGCCGAGTAGCCGAGCTTGTACGTGAAGTACGAGACGGGCTGCGACAGTTCGATGGTGAAGTGGGTGTCGTCGACGACCTTGAGGCCGGACATCTCCTTGGCGGTCGGGTCGCCCTTTTCCGGGTGGACGGCGTCGTAGCCGACGATGTCCGAGAACCAGTCGGAGTTGATCTGGTTGTTGGCCGTGTTGGCGGACCAGTTCCAGGAGTCCACGAAGGACTTGGAGGTGACCGGGGTGCCGTCGTGGAAGGTCCAGCCGGACTTCAGCGTGACGGTGTAGTTCTTGGCGTCGGTGGTCTCGATCTTGTCGGCCACCTGGTTGCGAAGAGCACCGGTCGCGGGGTCGTAGTCGACGAGGCCCGTGAAGAGCTGCTTGACGATGCGACCGCCCTGGTTCTCCATGGCGTTGGCCGGCTGCAGCGGGCGCTGCGGCTCCGCGCTCTGGAAGCTGAACGTGCCCGAGGGGTCGACCGCGGCGCTGTCCGAGCTCCCGCCGGAGGTGTCGCTGCTGCCGCTGCTGCTACAAGCAGTCGCGGCGAGCGCGACAGCGACAGCTGCGACAACCCACTTGGCCTGGCTCACACCACGCATCGGTGTGCCTCCTGAATTCGACGTTTGCGACGAGGAGGGCACCACGGATCGGTTGTCACCGGGCCCGCAATGCCGTCCGCGCTCGTGGTTTCGGCGCGCACCCCTGCGCGTTCACCCTTGACCCGAGCCTGACTGCACCCACTATCCGTCACGCACGGACACGAAAGTGACCAGTGACGATCTCAATTAGGTCACATGAACAGTCGGTAAGTTTCGAAAACCGGACATATGAGACATAGCCAGACAGGCACCAAACGGACAGTCGTCACGGATGACGAACTGTCACGTTCGCTCAGCGGACACCTGGGTGTGATGAGCGCTATTCCGTTAATAGCGGCCCCGACAACTTGGAGTAGTTGAAAAAGTTCGCCCCCCTCTCCATCGGAAAGGGGGGCGAAGCATTCCGGCCAAAGGCCGGTCAGGCCGTCCGGATCACGCCTTCTTGGCGCGCGAGGCGGTACGTCCGCGGTCCTTCTGGTCCAGCACGACCTTACGGATGCGAACCGTCTCCGGGGTCACCTCGATGCACTCGTCCTCGCGGCAGAACTCCAGCGACTGCTCCAGCGAGAGCTTGCGCGGCGGGACGATCGACTCGGCCACGTCGGCGGTCGAGGACCGCATGTTGGTGAGCTTCTTCTCCTTGGTGATGTTCACGTCCATGTCGTCGGAGCGCGAGTTCTCGCCGACGATCATGCCCTCGTACACCTCGGTGCCCGGCTCGCAGAAGAGCACGCCGCGCTCCTGGAGGTTGGTCATCGCGAAGGCGGTGACCACACCGGCGCGGTCGGCGACCAGCGAGCCGTTGTTGCGGGTGGTCAGCTGGCCGAACCACGGCTCGTGGCCCTCGTGGATCGAGTGGGCGATGCCGGTGCCGCGGGTGCTGGTGAGGAACTCGGTACGGAAGCCGATCAGGCCGCGGGACGGCACGACGAACTCCATCCGGACCCAGCCCGAACCGTGGTTGGACATGTTGTCCATCCGGCCCTTGCGGACGCCCATGAGCTGGGTGACGGCACCCATGTGCTCCTCGGGCACGTCCACCGTGAGGCGCTCGACCGGCTCGTGGGTCTTGCCGTTGACCTCCTTGGTGACGACCTGCGGCTTGCCGACGGTCAGCTCGAAGCCCTCGCGGCGCATGGTCTCGATCAGGATGGCCAGCGCCAGCTCACCGCGGCCCTGCACCTCCCAGGCGTCCGGGCGCTCGGTGTCGAGGACGCGCAGCGAGACGTTACCGATCAGCTCGCGGTCCAGGCGGTCCTTCACCTGGCGGGCGGTGACCTTGCGGTCCACCTTGACGCCGGACTTGGCGTCCGCGCCCTTGCCCGAGCCGCCGCGGCCGACGAGCGGGGAGGTGTTGGTGCCGATGGTCATCGAGATGGCCGGCTCGTCCACCGTGATCAGCGGCAGCGCGATCGGGTTCTCCGGGTCGGCCAGGGTCTCGCCGATCATGATGTCGGAGATGCCGGCGACGGCGCAGATGTCACCGGGGCCCGCCATCTCGGCCGGCTTGCGGGTGAGCGCCTCGGTCATCAGCAGCTCGGAGATGCGCACGTTCTGGATCGTGCCGTCGCGCTTGATCCAGGCCACGGTCTGGCCCTTGCGCAGCTCGCCCTGCTCGACGCGCAGCAGCGCGA
Source organism: Kitasatospora sp. NPDC029367 (assembly GCF_055569135.1). Taxonomy (NCBI): domain Bacteria; kingdom Bacillati; phylum Actinomycetota; class Actinomycetes; order Kitasatosporales; family Streptomycetaceae; genus Kitasatospora; species Kitasatospora sp. NPDC029367. The sequence continues at coordinate 94,627 of NZ_JBVHYH010000009.1, read as the reverse complement.
TGCGGCCGAGGAAGTTGTCGGCGTCCAGGTTGGTGACGTGGGCCTGGAGCGGCGCGTCCACGTCGTAGCTGGGGGCCGGGACGTGCTCCAGCAGGGTGGAGAAGAACGGCTCCAGGTTGGTGCTGTCCGCCGGGACGGTGCCGTTCTCCGGCTTGGTCAGCGAGGCGACGCCGTCACGCGCACAGGCGTAGACGATCGGGAACTCGATCTGCTCCTCGTCCGCGTCCAGGTCCAGGAACAGGTCGTAGGTCTCGTTGATGACCTCGTCGATCCGGGAGTCCGGGCGGTCCGTCTTGTTGATGCACAGGATGACGGGCAGGCGCTGCGAGAGCGCCTTGCGCAGCACGAAGCGGGTCTGCGGCAGCGGGCCCTCGGAGGCGTCGACCAGCAGCACGACCGCGTCCACCATCGACAGACCGCGCTCGACCTCGCCACCGAAGTCGGCGTGGCCCGGGGTGTCGATGATGTTGATGGTGATCGGCGCGCCACCATCCTTCGGGTGGTACTTGACGGCGGTGTTCTTCGCGAGAATGGTGATGCCCTTCTCGCGCTCCAGGTCGTTCGAGTCCATCATGCGGTCGTCGAGCTGCTGGTGGGCCGCGAAGGCGCCGGCCTGCTTGAGCATGGCGTCGACCAGCGTGGTCTTGCCGTGGTCGACGTGGGCGACGATGGCGACGTTACGGATGTCGTTGCGCGTGGGCATGCCTAGCGGATTCTCCCGGAATCGTGGGTTACGGCGGGCCCGGCCGCGAGACGCGCATCGGCGGCCCTTCGGCCGCGCCACCCGTTCCGCCTGCTACTACCGGTCCACCCGCCGGGCATCTGGACATGCCTCGGCTTTTCCCTATGGTACGGGGAAGCGCCCAAGGGGGCAGAAACGAGCAGGTCGGGCGGGACCAAGATCACAGACGAGTCACGCGCCCTTCACCCCGCGGTCGCGTTCCGACACCCCCCGTTCGCGCTCCGGCGGCCCGGGCCGCGCGGCCCCGCTACCGGCTCCAGCCCACGTCCTGGAAGCGCGGCCAGCCGAAGCCGAAGGCCCCCGCCCCGACCACGCCGGTCCGCACCCCCACCAGCTCCGGCCGCTGGTAGAGCGGGACGGAGTGCCCGAGCTGCCAGATCCGGACGTCCGCCTCCTGCAGCAGGTCCAGCCGGGCCGCCGGATCGAGTTCGGCGGCCGCCCGGTCGAACAGCCGGTCGATCTCCTCGGTGCCGCTGCGGCCGTAGTTGCCGCGGGACTCGAGCGTGCCGTCGGCGTCCGGCCGGGGCTTGGCGTAGGCGGCGCGCTGCTCCACGGCCGGACTGGGGCCGGCCGGCCAGGAGAACAGCGCGAGGTCGTAGTCGCCGTCGGCCAGCTGCTCCGGGACGAAGGTGTCGGCCGGCACGGCCCGCGTCGTGACCGCGATGCCGAAGGCGCCGAGGTCCACGGCGAGCGCGTCGGCGGTGCGCCGGGCGGTCGCGGAGCCGCCCGGGACGAGCAGGGTGAGGGCGAGCTCCTTGCCGTCCTTGGTCCGGGTGCCCCCGTGCAACAGCTTCCAGCCGGCCCCGTCCAGCAGCGTCGCGGGGTCGGCCGGTCCGATCGCGGCGCTGTCGTCCCGGTAGCCCTCCTGGTCCCCGGCGAGCAGGTGGCTGCCGAGCGGGGCGCCGGGCAGGCCGAGCGGGCCGAGCGCGGCCTCGGCGACCGAGCGCCGGTCCACCGCCCGGGCCACCGCCTGCCGCACGGCCGGGTCGCCGAGCGGGCCGCGGGCGGCGTTGAGGGTGAGCTGGGTGAGCGAGGGGGCGGCCGCCCGGTGCACGGTGACCCCGGGCAGCGACTCGGCCCGCCGCAGGGCCAGCACCGCCGCCTCGGGCACCGCCTCGGGCGGGGCGGCGGCCGTCGCGGAACCGCCCTTGCCCGACGGCGAGGACGAGGACGAGGGCGAGGGTACGGCCGAGGGCGAGGGCGATGACGACGGTGCGGCCGAGGACGACGGTGCGGGCGGCGGCACCGCCCGGTCCACCGCGGCGGTGAGCGGGGCGACGTCCAGCCGGCCCTGGTCCAGCGCGTCCAGCCGCCGCTCGGGCGGCGCCGCCAGGAAGTCGATCCGGTCGGTCTTCGGCCGGTCCCCCCACCAGAGCGGGTTGCGCTCCACGGTGACCCGCCCGCCGTCCTCGTCGTACCGGGTCAGCTCGTACGGCCCGGCGCTCAGGTGGCCGGTGCCGGTCAGCGCCCGGTTGAAGGCCGCCGGGGTGGCGGTCTCGGCGGCCGGGTAGAGCGGCCCGAACAGGGCCCGCCACTCGGCGTACGGCCGCCGGAAGGTCACCTTGACCTCGTGCGGGTCGGCCCCCTGGGTGACCGAGTCGATGGCCTCGTACCCGGCCGCCGGCCCGCCCCGGTAGGCCGGGTCCAGGCCGGACAGGGCGGCCCGCTGGGCACTGAGGTCGGCCGCCGACACCGGGGTGCCGTCGGTCCAGACGGCCTGCGGGTTGAGCCGGTAGGTGACCACCTGTGGCTGCTGCCCGGGCGGGGTGGACTCGGCGCCGACCAGGTAGTCCCGGTCCGGGACGAGCCGGCCGTGCTCGTCGGGCCGGAACAGCGAGGGGTACAGCGCGTGGGCGAGCAGCGCCGAGTCGGCGCCCGCCCCGCGCTGGTAGACGTTGAGCGTGGCCGGGACGCCGTCCAGCGCCCAGTGCAGCGTGCCGCCGTCCCGGACGGCGCCGCGGTCGGCGGCGCGGACGTCCCCGGTGGTGGCGGTGGGCTCGGCCCGGGTCGGCGCGGGCGAGGGGCCGCGGCCCTGGTCGTCGGAGCAGCCGCCGAGCCCGGCGGAGAGCAGCAGTGCGGCGGCTGCGGCGGTGAGCTGGCGGACACGCATGGCGGCCATCGAACGCCGCCCGCCCCGCCCGGTCCGCGCCGACACGACGGGCCGCCGGGCGACTGCACCCGTACGGCCCAGCCCCGCCGGGCGCTACAGCGCCAGCTCGAACCAGACGATCTTGCCCTTGGGCGTGCGCCGGCTGCCCCAGCGCTCGGCCAGCAGGCTGACCAGTTGCAGCCCGCGCCCGCCCTCGTCGGTCTCCTGGGCGCGCCGCTGCCGGGGCTGGGCGTAGCCGTCGTCCCAGACCTCGCAGACCATGCTGCGCTCGCGCAGCAGCCGCAGCCGGATCTCGCCCCGGCCGTGCTTGAGCGCGTTCGTCACCAGCTCGCTGACCAGCAGCTCGGTGGTGTCGACCAGCTCGTCCAGCCCCCGGGCGAGCAGCCAACTGCAGGCCAGTTCACGGGCCTTGGCGACGGAGGTCGGCTCGGGCGGGAGGAACCAGTTGCCGACCGCGTCCTCGGGGAAGGCGTGCACCTTGGCCATCAGCAGGGCGATGTCGTCCTCGCCGTGGTGCGGGTCGAGCTCGCCGAGGACGTGGTCGCAGAGGTCCTCCAGGCCCTTGCCGCGGTCGCTGAGCGCGGCCCGGAAGGCGCGCAGGCCCTCGTCCAGCTGGTGCTTGCGGCTCTCCACCAGGCCGTCGGTGTAGAGGCCGAGCACCGCGCCGTCCGGGAGGGTCAGCTCGACCTCCTCGAAGGGCTCGCCGCCGACGCCGAGCGGCAGGCCGGGCGGCACGTCGAGCATCCGGGCGGGCTCGCCGGGACTGAGCAGGACGGGCGGCAGGTGGCCGGCGTTGGCGAACATGCAGCGTCGGGTGACGGCGTCGTACACGGCGTACACGCAGGTGGCCAGGTAGACCTCGCGGGCCTCCTCGTCGGCCGTCGAGGTGAGCCGGCCGTACGCGGTGGGCGGCCCGACCGGGACGGAGTCGTCGCCGAGGCCGCGGGCGATCTCGTCCAGCGCGCCGAGCACCTCGGCCGGGTCGAGGTCGAGCATGGCCAGGGTCCGTACCGCGGTGCGCAGTTGGCCCATCGCGACGGCGGCGCGCAGACCGCGGCCCATCACGTCGCCGATGACCAGGGCGGTGCGGTTGCCGGGCAGCGGGATGACGTCGAACCAGTCGCCGCCGACCTCGGTGTTGTTGTTGCTGGGCAGGTAGCGGCAGGCGATCTCCAGGCCGCTGGCGGCCGGGTTGCCCGGGGGCAGCAGGCTGCGCTGGAGGATCAGCGCCCGCTCGTGCTCGCGGCGGTAGAGCCGGGCGTTGTCGATGCAGACGGCGGCGCGGGCCACCAGTTCCTCGGCGATCGCCACGTCGCGGGCGTCGAAGGGCTCGCTGCCGATCGCCCGGGAGAGCTGGACCAGGCCCAGCACCTGGTCGCGGGCGACCAGCGGGACGATCAGGGTGGAGCGCAGCAGCGGGTCGCGGCCGGGCTCGGGGACGACGCTGCGGCCGGTGCGCAGCGCCCGGGCGTGCGGGGAGCGGCGCGGGTAGCAGAGGGTGCCGCCGGCTTCGGCGATGGGCAGTCCGGTGACCGAGCCGAGCACCGAGGAGGCGCCGCCGATGACGCTGGAGACGGCGACCCGGCGCAGTTCGCCGCTGCCGTCGGTGAGCACGGTGTCGCCGAGGCGGCCGGCGCTGGGGACGGTCTCGCCGGAGAGCAGCGCGGTGTACAGGTCGACGGTGGCGAGGTCGCAGAACGGCGGGACGACCACGTCCAGGAGTTCCTTGGCGGTGGTCTCCAGGTCGAGGGTGGAGCCGATGTGCGCGCTGGCCTCGTTGAGCAGGGCGAGGTTGCGGCGCACGCCGTCGGCCTCGCGCTCGGCGACGTGCCGGCTGGTGACGTCGGAGACCTGCCCGGCCACGCCCATCGGCTGCCCGGCCGAGCCGTTGAGCCGGTACAGCGAGACGGCCCAGAGCCGGTTGCCCTCGCGGGTCGGGACGGCGCTGTGGAAGCGCAGGTCGAAGACGGGCTCGCCGGTGGCCAGGACCTTGCGCAGGGCGGCGCTGAGCCGGTCGGCCTCGGACGGCGGGAAGAGGTCGTGCGGGGTGAGGCCCTCCAGGTCGGTGGGCACCAGGCCCATCCCGGAGGCGAAGGCGTCGTTGACCCGCTGCAGCCGCAGCCGGTCGTCGAAGAGCACGAAGCCGGTGGGCGTCTGCCCGAAGACGGCCTCGGAGGCGGCGAGGTCGGTCTCGATCCGGCGCAGCCGGCCGAGGTCGACCGCCAGACAGGTGGCGCCCGCGGTGGGCAGGGCGCTGTCGGGCATCAGGTAGAGCTCGGCGAGTCCCTCGCCGCCGGCGGCGTCCCGGTAGGGGGTGGTGCCGACCCACTCCTCCCCGGCCAGGGTGCGCTCCAGCCGGGCGCGGCCGCGGCGCCAGAGTTCGCGGGGGACGAAGGTGCTGATCGGGTCGGCGCCCACGGCCTCGGCGGCCGGGACGCCGAAGAACTCGGCGGCGCGCTCGCTCCACTGGCTGATCCGGCCGTCGGGGCCGATCGCGAAGGTGGCGACCCGGATGTAGTCGTAGATCGAACCCGGGTCCCCGCCGCCCCAGGACCGGGGTTCGGCCGCCGGGTGGGCCGCGGCGCGGTCGTCGCGGCCCGGGCCGGCGGTGGCGCGGGCCGGTGGTGCCGGCGGTACGGGCAGGTGCGGGGAACCGGCCTGCCCGGGCACAGCGGCATGACCGCTGCTGCTCGGCGCGTTCCGCGCCGGAGTGCTGTTCAACGGACCGACCCCTCCAAACCCGCGACCGTCCGGATGTCGAGAAGACCGAGTATTCATCATCGAGGGGTGCGTTCACACGCCCTCAACATCACAACATCAGATCGGGCGAAGGTTTTTGTCCTACCGCCCGCGCAACCACAATGCCACGCCCGCGCCCCCTTCCGGAGCGCGCGCTCCCCCTGGGCGCCCGTTGGCATATGCAGCACGGTTGCAGCACGGCTCTCCTGGCGATCCGGACGCTCTACTCGCGTCACTCCTCGCCGGGGTCAGTACCCGGCAGGGCCAGCTCGAACCAGACGACCTTGCCGATCCCCTCGGCCCGGGCACCCCAGTGCAGCGCCAGCCGGTGGACCAGCTCCAGGCCCCGGCCGCCCTCGTCGGCCTCGGCCGCGTGGCGCTCCCGGGGCGGGTCCGGCAGCGGGTCGGAGATCTCGACCAGCAGGGTCTCGCCGAGCGTCAGCCGTACCCCGATCGGGGCGCTGGCGTACCGGACGGCGTTTGTGACCAGCTCGCTGACCAGCAGCTCCGCGGTGTCGGTGAGGTCCTCGACACCCCACTCGGCGAGCGCGGCGCGGACCAGCCGGCGGGCCCGGGAGACGGCGGTCGGCTCCGCGGGCAGCGTCCAGCCGGCCGTCGGGGTGCCGGCCTGGCCGTGCCCGAGCCGGGCCAGCAGCAGGGCGACGTCGTCCGGCTCACGGCCCTGCTCCATGGTGTCCAGCACCGCCTCGCAGGCGGCCTGGATGGAGGCGTGCGGCTCCTGGAGCACGGTGAGCAGCCGGCCCAGGCCGACGTCGAGGTCCTTGTCCCGGGACTCCACCAGGCCGTCGGTGCAGAGCGCGAGCAGGCTGCCCTCGGGGATCTTCAGTTCGACGGATTCGAACGGAACTCCGCCCACGCCGAGCGGGGCGCCGGAGGGCAGGTCGAGGATCCGCCCCGCGCCGCCGAGCAGCGGCCCGCCGGTGCGGGTCGGCTCCGCGGCCTCCTCGCCCGGCACCACCAGCACCGGCGGGATGTGCCCGGCCTTGGCCACCGTCAGCTTCGCCGTGCCCGGGTCGAAGACGGCGTAGACGCAGGTGGCGAGCAGCGCCTCGTCCGGGCCCTGGGCGAGGTCGTCGGCCAGCTCGTGGACGTGCCGCAGCAGGACGTCCGGCGGCAGGTCGAGGGCGGCCAGCACCCGGACGGCGGTGCGCAGCCGGCCCATCGTGGCGGCGGCCCGCAGGCCGTGGCCCATCACGTCGCCGACCACCAGCGCGGTCCGGTCGCCGGGCAGCGGGATGACGTCGAACCAGTCGCCGCCGACCTCGGTGCCGCTGCTGCCGGGCACGTAGCGGTAGGCGACCTCGACGCCGGTGGGCTGGGGGACCTGCTGCGGGAGCAGGGTGCGCTGGAGGGTGAGCGCGGCGGTGCGCTCGCGGGCGTACAGCCGGGCGTTGTCCAGCGAGCTGCCCGCCCGGTCGGCGAGTTCGACGGTGAAGGCGAGGTCGTCCCGGTCGAAGCCCTCGCGGTAGCCGGCCCGGCTGACCAGCAGCAGGCCGATCACGATGCCGCGGGCGCGCAGCGGGACGACCAGCATCGAGTGCACGCCCAGGTCGTGGGCAGCCTGCATCTTGGGGTCGCCGGGGTAGGTGACGTCGTCCAGCTGGTCGGCGCCGGACAGCAGCTCGGGCACGCCAGTGCGCAGCACCCGGCCGCAGGCGGAGTCCTCGGCGAAGGTGATCCGGGCGCCGCGCCGGAGCATCACCTCGACCTCGGGGCCGTCCTGGACGGAGGCGGTGCCGAGCTGGAGCAGTGAGGTGCGCCGGTCGTGGCCGTGCCGGGGCAGGTCGTCACCGTGCGCGACGGCCTGGAGCAGGATCACCGCGGAGTGGTCGGTCAGCCGGGGCACCACCGAGCCGGCCAGTTCCTGGGCGATCCGGGCGGCGTCGAGCAGGTCTCCGACCCGGGAGCCGAACTCGTTGAGCAGCGAGAGCCGGCGCCGGGCGTGTTCGACCTTGGCCACCGCCCGGTAACGCTCCGTCACGTCCATCACGGTGCCGGAGATGCCGAGCACCCGGCCGGCCCGGTCGGTCATCCGGCTGTAGGAGATCGAGCGGTAGCCGGCCCGGTTGGTGACCGGGGAGGCGAGGGTGACGTCGATGACCGGCTCGCCGGTGGCCAGCACCTGGCGCTGGATCGCGGTGATCTCGTCGGCGGCCCGCTCGGGCAGGGTCTCACCGGTGGTGCGGCCGACGTGGTCCGCCAGGGCGACGCCGTTCATCTCGGCCAGGGTCTGGTTGACGGCGGTGTAGCGCAGGTCGGTGTCCAGGATGGCGATGCCCAGCGGGGACTGTTCGAACAGCGCGTCGCGCACCGCGAGGTCCCGCTCGATGGCCCGTACGGCGGCCGCCTCGGCCAGGTTGACCTGGAGGAACGGGGTGCCGTCGCCGTCCACCAGCAGGGAGATCCGGGCGTCCACGGCGACCGGCGCGCCGTCCCGGTCGCGCAGTTCGGCGCTGCCCGCCCAGCGGCCGTGCCGCAGGGTGTCCTGGACCGCGGCCCGGATCCGGGCGACCTGCTCCTGGTCCGGGATCAGCTCGTCGATCCGGCGGCCGACCAGCAGCTCGCTCGGCCAGCCGAGCAGTTCCTCGGCGGCCGGGCTCCACAGCACCACCCGGCCCGCGGTGTCCAGGATCGCGATGGCGACCTTGAGCATGTCCAGCAGGCTGCCCCCGGGCGGCGCGTCCAGGCCCTGCCGGGCGTCCGCCGGGCCGCCGGGGAACGGCCGGCCGGGGCGGCTGCGCAGGGCGGGCCGGACGCCGGGCTCGGGGGCGGCCAGGGTCGGCGCGGGCTGGACCGGCTGGGCGCCGACCGGGATGTCGGGCCCGCCACGGCGACGGCCGGACGACGGCGGCTGCGGGGCGGCCGCGGCGGCGGCACGGCGCAGCCGGGCACGGGCGGCGGCGCCTCCCGCGGTGCCTGCCCGGCGCGCTCCCCCGCCGCCGTTCCCGGTTGTCGACACCGACGGGGCCTCCGGCTCTGGTCGGGATCGGCGTCGCCGGCTGGGACGGCTCACCGATGGTGACGAATGGTGCCGAAAGGCGACATACCCAGCAGAACCCAGGCTATCCCGGCTGCCGGGTCGGCTTGTCCGATTGACCTATCCGGAGGCTTACGCGTCGCCCGCCGCCGCGAGCAGCTCGGCGACCTGCGGCAGGACCTCGCGGTCGTGCCCGATCCAGTCCACCGAGTCCAGCTCGGCCGGGCCCAGCCAGCGCAGCTCGTCGTGGTCCTCCAGCGCGCTCGGCTCGCCGGACAGCAGCTCGGCGGCCCAGAAGCGCAGCTCCAGCCCCGGCCGCACGGCCCACCCGCCGGAAAGGCGCCGCAGCGCCCGCGCCCGTACGCCCAGCTCCTCCAGCAGCTCGCGCTCCAGCGCCTGCGCCTCGGTCTCGCCGGGCTCGGCCTTGCCGCCGGGGAACTCCCAGCGGCCGGCGACCGACGCGGGCGAGCTGCGGCGGGCGGCGAGCACCCGGCCGCCGCGGATCAGCACCCCGCCGACGACGATCCGCGGCGGGGTTCCGACAGTGGTCTCACCGGCCTGTTCCATGCCCCCGACCCTACGGGGCCGGGTCCGGGTGCTGGGCCTCGACCCAGTACAGCTGCTTGTGGCCGCGCGCCTCGAACTCGGCCGCCAGGCGGTGCGCCTCGGCCTCGGCCAGGTTGTCGGCGACCAGGAAGCGGTTGCCGTTGTCGTCCTGCCGCATCACCCGGAAGGTGGTCATGGCGGGAGGCTACCGGGTGGGGCTCGGGCACGGCTCCGGTTCCGGGGGCCCAGGTTCTTGCCCGGGTTCCGGCGCGGGTTCCGGCGCGGGATCCGGCGCGGCCCCGGCGCGGTGTCCCCGGCCGGCGTGGGGGTCTGGCCGGGGACACCCGGGTGACCCTACGGCTCCCGCGCTACCGGCAGGTACGGGCGGGGTTAACGCCGAGTAACCCGGCGACCGGCCCGGCCCTGAGGCGCCCGGCCCGGGGCGGGGCTCGCTCGGGGCGGGGCTCGCTCGGGGCGGGGTGGGCTCGGGGCGGGTGGGCTCAGACCCGGAGGTCGGGCACCTGCTCGCCGGTGGACAGGCCGAGCGAGCGCCGGATGTCCACACTGACCGGCACCGACCTGGCGACCAGGGCCCGGGCCCGGCGCAGGTCGCCCGCCACGTCGCTGCCGGAGGCCGCGGCGTCCCAGGCGACGGCCGCCTGGGACTGGGTCTCGGCCAGCTTCTCCATCTTCGGCTGGACGTCGGTCGGCCATTCCGCCGTCGGCTTGCGCAGCGCGGCGGCCTCGGCCCGGGAGGCGGCGGCCATCCGGCGGGCCCAGGACCGGTACTCGGCCTCGGCGACCGCCACGTCCTGCTTCGGGGTGTCCAGGTAGGCCGCGTTGAAGCCCCGGACGGCCTCCAGGTAGGCCAGCTGGACGGAGGTCAGGCTGCGGCGGTCGGTGCGGACCGTCCCCAGGTGCTGGTCGTCCGGGTCCTCGAAGGCGCAGGTGACGTACCGTTCGCCGGCCGCCCAGTTGCCCGCGCTCGGGTAGAGGTAGACGTCGTCCATGCCGTCCGGGACGGCCCACTGGTCCAGCGCGTAGTCGTCGAGCACCCGGCGGCACAGCGCGGCGGCCCGCTCGCGGACGACCGTCGCGCCCGGGTAGGCGCCACTGCTCTCCGGGATCTTCGCGGTGCCGGCCACCTCGCCGTTGTGCCGCTCCGCGCAGGCCACCCGGCGCACCCAGTACACCGTCTCGTCGCCGTTCTCGTCCGGCTGCCCGCTCGTCCCCGAGGAGAGGTAGCAGTCCCCCACCTTCAACGCCGACCAACGGACCGACCCGGCCGGCGGCCTGTCGGCGTACCGGTCGCCCCGCCCGTTCCGCGCGGGGCCGAAGTCGCCCGCGCCCAGGGCGAGCGACAGCAGCAGGGTGCCCACCGTCCCGAGCACCAGGCCGGTCACAGCCATGCCGCGGCCGCGCTGACCGGTGCGCTTGATCTGGACCAGCGCGAGGATCCCGAGCACCAGGGCGACCGGCGAGAGCAGGCTCAGCGCGGTCGCCAGCGAGCCGACGGCGAAGCCGTTGCTGCGCGGCTCGGGCCGGGGGGCGTACGGGTTGAGGACGTACGGCGGGTAGGGGTGCGGGCCCGGCTGGGCGTGAGGGCCGGGCTGGAGGCCGGACTCGGCGGAGGGCGGCACCGAGGCCCAGCCGCCGGCGGGCAGCGGCGGGGGCGGTGGCTGGGGCGGGGCCGACGGGGACGGGGGTCCGGCCTCGGCCGGCGGGGCCCAGGGGTCGGGGGCGGGGTCGGGGTCGGGGTCGGGGTCGGGGTCGGCCGGCCCTGCCTCGGCCGGGCCAGGCTGCTCCTCGGCCTGCCCCGGGTCCTTGCGGAAGTCCACCCGCGGGTCCGGCCCCGGAGCGGCGGGCGGCGCGGACTCAGGCTCGGACACGTGGACTCCCCCTGCCCGCCGGGGCGGGCCTCGACTCGGCGTTTCGGCTCTCGACACCGCCGCCCGGGCCGGAGGGGCCCGAGCTGAACGGTCGCGCGACTTTACCCGATCTTTCCGAACAGCCGCCCCGCCGTCACCGCCCCGGCCGCTCCGCCCCGACCCGGGCCAGGATCTCGCCGTGGATCATCGAGAACCAGCCGTCCTCGGCGGCGCTCCACTCCCGCCAGCCGGCGGCGATCTGCTCCAGCTCGGCGGGCTCCGCGAAGCCCCGTTCCACCGCCGTCCGGCCGAAGGCCGTCCCGGTCACCCGGTCCGCCCACATCCCGGCCCACCACTCGCGCCGTTCGGGCGTCGCGAACGTCCAGGTGCCGGTGCTCGCGGTGACGTCGGTCAGACCGGCCGCCCGGGCCCAGGACAGCAGCCGCCGCCCGGCGTCCGGCTCGCCGCCGTTGGCCCGGGCGGTCCGCCGGTAGAGCTCCAGCCAGCGCTCCAGTGCGGGCGCCTGCGGGAACCAGGTCATCGTCGCGTAGTCGACGTCCCGGGCGGCGACCAGCCCGCCGGGCGCCGTCACCCGGCCCATCTCACGCAGCGCGGCCACCGGATCGGCCACGTGCTGCAGCACCTGGTGGGCGTGCACCACGTCGAACTCGCCGTCCCGGTACGGCAGTTCGTGCACGTCGGCCAGCTCGAACACGACATTGGCCAGGCCGCGCCCGGCGACGTACCCGGCGGCCTGCTCCAGCACTTCGGCGGAGGTGTCCACGGCCACCACCCGCCCGCCGGGGCCGACCAGCTCGGCCAGGTCGGCGGTGATCGTGCCCGGGCCGCAGCCGACGTCCAGCAGCGCCTGGCCGGGCCGCAGTTCGGCCAGCAGGTAGCCGGCCGAGTCGGCGGCGGTACGGGAGCGGTGCGAGCGCAGCACGGCCTCCTGGTGGCCGTGGGTGTAGGCGGCGGCAGGCTGCGGTCCGGGCATGGGGTCCCCCTGAGGCGTGGTCGGTGTTTCCGTTTCCGCGATGCCCCGACGCTACGCCCCGTCCCGCATGGCGAGAAGAACCGTCTCACATGGCGACCATCGGGCGGCTCCGCCGGCACCGGCGGCCGTACCGTGGAGGCGCCCGACCGCACGGCCCCGAGAGAACGGTCCGCCCATGCCCGGCCCCGGCCAGCGCCCCTTCGTCCTGCTGAGCGCCGCCGTCTCCCTCGACGGCCACCTCGACGACGCCTCCCCCGACCGCCTGCTGCTCTCCGGCGCCGCCGACTTCGACCGGGTCGACCAGGAGCGTGCGGCCGCCGACGCGATCCTGGTCGGCGGCAACACCCTGCGCGCCGACAACCCGCGCCTGCTGGTCAACGACCCCGCACGACGGGCCGCCCGGGCGGCCGCCGGGCGGCCGGAGCACCCGCTCAAGGTGACGCTCAGCGCGAGCGGCGCCCTCGACGCCGACCTGCGGTTCTGGCACACCGGCGGCGCGAAGCTCGCCTACACCACCGAGGCGGGGGCGGCGGCGCTGCGGCCCCGGCTCGACGGGCTGGCCGAGGTGGTCGCGCTCGGCGACTCGGTCGACCTCGGCGCGGTGCTGGACGACCTGGGCGCGCGCGGGGTGCGCCGGCTGATGGTCGAGGGCGGCAGCGGGGTGCACACCCAGTTCCTCGCCCAGGGCCTGGCGGACGAGCTCCAGTTGGCCGTCGCCCCGCTGCTGGTCGGCCAGCCCGGGGCGCCGCGGTTCGTCGGCCCGGCCGCGTTCCCCGGCGGCCCGACCCGGCGGATGCGACTGCTGGAGGCACGTACGGTGGGCGACGTCGTCCTGCTCAGGTACGCCCCGAAGGAGCCCGCGCCGTGAACCGCCCCGCCGCCACCGACCTCGACCACCTGCGCCGGGCCGTCGAACTCTCCCGCCGCTGCCCGCCCTCCGGGACGGCCTTCTCGGTCGGCGCGGTGGTCGTCGGCGCCGACGGCGAGGTGCTGGCGGAGGGCTACAGCCGGGAGGCGGACGCGCATGACCACGCCGAGGAGGCGGCCCTGGCCAAGCTCCCGGCGGGCGACCCCCGACTGCGCGGGGCGACCGTCTACAGCAGCCTGGAGCCCTGCGGGCAGCGCGCCTCCCGCCCGGTGCCGTGCGCCCGGCTGCTCATCGCGGCGGGCGTGCCCCGGGTGGTGGTCGCCTGGCGCGAGCCGGACCTCTTCGTCACCGACTGCCAGGGCACCGCGCTGCTGGAGGCGGCCGGGGTCGAGGTGGTGGAGCTGCCGGAGCTGGCCGCGGAGGCCCGGGCGGTCAACGCCCACCTGCTCCCGTGATCTTTTGTATCATCGGGAAACAAAGAGCTCACTTCTCCTCCGCGCCTCCAGGAGCCGCCCCATGACCGCCGCCCCCGTCCGGTTCACCACCCGTGCCCTCCTCCTCGACATGGACGGCACCCTGGTCAACTCCGACGCCGTGGTCGAGCGCTGCTGGACCCGCTGGGCCGAGCGGCACGGCCTCGACCCCGTCGCGGCGCTCACCGTCGTCCACGGCCGCCAGGGCCACGCGACCATGGCCGAACTGCTGCCGCACCGCCCGGTCGAGGAGAACCTCGCCGAGAACGAGCGGATGCTCGCCGAGGAGCGGGCCGACACCGAGGGCGTCGTCCAGGTGCCCGGCGCCGACGCCTTCCTCGCCTCGCTGGCCGGCTTCCCGCACGCCCTGGTCACCTCCGCCGACCTCCCGCTCGCCCGGGTCCGGATGGACGCCGCCGGCCTGCCGATGCCGCCCGTCCTGGTCACCGCCGAGTCCGTCGGCGTCAGCAAGCCCGACCCCGAGGGCTTCCTCAAGGGCGCCGCCGCCCTCGGCTTCGCCCCCGCCGACTGCGTGGCCTTCGAGGACTCCGGCGCCGGCATCGCCGCCGCCCGCGCCGCCGGCATGCGCGTCATCGGCATCGGCCCCCGCGCCGCCGCCCACCACCCGGACGCCCTCGCCCCCACCCTCACCACCGTCACCGTCACCCCCTCCCCCGACGGCACCCTCACCCTCACCGTCCACCCCTGACCCCCGACCCCGAAGGGGGATTCGCAGCTTGTCGCCGTACCGGCGCGGGCGTACAGTTTCTTGTACCTATCGAAGGGGAGTCGAGCCATGAGGACGATGACCTACTCGGAGTCCCGCGCACGCTACGCCGAGGTGCTCAACGCGGTCACGGACGACCGCGAGGAGATAGTGATCACCCGCGCCGGGCACGAACCGGTGGTCATCGTCTCGCTGGAGGACTACCAGTCCCTCAAGGAGACCGCCTACCTCCTGCGCAGCCCCGCGAACGCCCGCCGCCTGCTGGCCTCCATCGAGGAGCTGGAGAACGGCGGAGGGACCGTACGGGAGCTGGCGGACCCGGAGTGAAGATCACCTTCGCCTCCCGCGCCTGGGAGGACTACCTGTGGTGGCAGGCCCAGGACCGCAAGACCCTCAGGCGGATCAACACGCTCATCGCCGACGTCGCGCGCAACGGCAACGAGGGGATCGGCAAACCGGAACCGCTCAAGCACGGGTTCCAGGGCTACTGGTCGCGCCGGATCAACGACGAGCACCGCTTGATCTACAAGGTCACCGACGACTCGATCCTGATCGCCCAGTGCCGCTACCACTACGAGAACTGAGCCCGCCGGACAATCCCGAGAGGGCCGGACTCCCGTGGGAGTCCGGCCCCTTCGGGTGTGGCGGTCGGTCAGACGTTGAAGCGGAACTCCACGACGTCGCCGTCCTGCATGATGTATTCCTTGCCCTCGATGCGGGCCTTGCCCTTGGAGCGGGCCTCCGCGATGGAGCCGGTCTCGACCAGGTCGTCGAAGGAGATCACCTCGGCCTTGATGAAGCCCTTCTGGAAGTCGGTGTGGATGACTCCGGCGGCCTCGGGGGCGGTGGCGCCCTTCTTGATGGTCCAGGCGCGGGTCTCCTTCGGGCCGGCCGTGAGGTAGGTCTGCAGGCCGAGGGTGTCGAAGCCGACCCGGGCGAGGGTGGCGAGGCCGGGCTCCTCCTGGCCCATGGACTGGAGGAGTTCGAGGGCCTCGGCGTCGTCGAGCTCGATCAGCTCGGACTCGATCTTGGCGTTGAGGAAGATCGCCTCGGCCGGGGCGACCAGCGCGCGCTGGGCGTTCTTGAAGTCCTCGTCGGCCAGCTCGTCCTCGTCCACATTGAAGACGTAGAGGAAGGGCTTGGCGGTCAGCAGGTGCAGCTCGCGGATCGGGGCGGTGTCGAAGCCGGCCTCGAAGAGGGTCTTGCCGGTCTCCAGGACCGCCTGGGCGGCCTCGGCGGCGGCCAGCACGGGGGCGGTGTCCTTCTTGAGGCGCGCCTCCTTCTGGAGCCGCGGCAGGACCTTCTCGATGGTCTGGAGGTCGGCCAGGATCAGCTCGGTGTGGATGGTCTCGATGTCGTCCTTGGGCGACACCTTGCCGTCCACGTGCACCACGTCCGGGTCGGTGAAGGCGCGCACGACCTGGCAGATCGCGTCCGACTCGCGGATGTTGGCGAGGAACTTGTTGCCCAGGCCCTCACCCTCGCTGGCGCCGCGCACGATGCCGGCGATGTCGACGAAGTCGACGGTGGCCGGGAGGATGCGCTGCGAGCCGAAGATCTCGGCGAGCTTGGCCAGCCGCGCGTCCGGGACGCCGACGACGCCGACGTTCGGCTCGATGGTGGCGAACGGGTAGTTGGCCGCCAGCACGTCGTTCTTGGTCAGGGCGTTGAACAGGGTCGACTTGCCGACGTTCGGCAGGCCGACGATTCCGATCGTGAGCGACATGAAGCGCAGTCCCGTGGGCTTGGAGGAGTTGGGTCGGCACCGTACGGGCCGACCCCCAAGTCTACGGGCAGCGCCTGCCGGGGCTCACGCCTCGGTCGGCGCGGGCAGCGGCTCCAGGAACTCCAGCCGGTTGCCCAGCCGGTCGGCGGAGTAGAAGCGGCGGTGGCCGGGGTGGTGGTCGTCCCAGGTGACCTCGTGGCCGTGCGCGGCGAGCCGCTCGGCCAGGGCGTCCAGGGAGGTCACCAGGATGCCCGGGTGCCCCTTGCGGGCCGGGCGGAAGTCCGGGGTGACGCCGAGGTGCACCTCGACCCCGCCGCCGCGGAACCAGCAGCCGCCGCGCGCCGCCAGCACCGGGGGCTTCGGGAGCTCGGTCATCCCGAGCACGCCGGACCAGAAGGCGCGACACTCGTCCTCGGCACCGGCCGGGATGTCGAGCTGGACGTGGTCGAGGCGTTCGAAGGTGAAGTCGGCGGTCATGCGGTCGTCCCCCGTACGGTGATCGGATGATCATGATGTGTCGACTCGGCCGAGCAGGTCAGCCCCTTGAGTGACGATCACAGGAGTACGCCATCCGGGGACACGGGACAAGACCTGAACGGTCCATTACACAGTGTGGCGATGATCGGACCGTACGTTGGGCGGGTGGAGCAGAGCATCCGTACCCAGCCGCCAGGGCCCAGACGCCGTCCGCCGACCGGCGCGGCCCCGGCCGCCGTCCCCGGTCCCGGCCGGGCGCCCGAGAGCGCCGGAGCCCCCGCGGCTCCCCCGTCCCGGCTGCGCCCGGTGGCCGACCGGCCCGCCGCACGCCCGTCCCCGCAGCGCCGGCTGCGCGTGTACGGACGGCGCCGGACCGGCCGGCCGACCCGGCTGACCGCGATCGGCACCGGCGTGGTCGCCGTGCTGGCCACGCTGGCGGTGGCCGGACTGGACCGGCTGCTCTTCGACGACCTCGGCTGGCTGTTCGGCCTCGGCTACCTGGTGGTCTGCTTCCAGCTGGCCGTCCGGGTCCGCTACGCCGACCTGCTGGCCGCCCCGATCAGCGGGCCGATCGCCTTCGCCGTGGCGCTGCTGGCGCTCGCCCCGGTCGGCTCCTCCGGCATCACCGCCCAGGTGGTGGCGCTGGCGACCGGCCTGGCGCTGCGGGCCGGCTGGCTGTTCTCCGGCACCGGGCTGGCCGCGCTGATCGTGCTCGCCCGCTTCGTCGCCCAGCGCCGGATCCACCGCTCCCGCTGACGGCCCGGCGCGCGGGCCGTCAGCCCGCCGCCCGGGCCGCCGCCATGGCGGCCCCGACGATGCCCGCGTCGTTGCGCAGCTCCGCCGGCACCACCCGTGCCCCGCGCTCCCTCAGCAGCGGCAGGAACTTGTCGTGCTTGCGGCTCACCCCGCCGCCGATCACGATCAGTTGCGGGGAGAACAGCATCTCCACCAGGTCCAGGTACTCGTCGACCCGCCCGGCCCACTGCTCCCAGCTCAGGTCGTGCCGCTCCTTGGCGGCCGAGGAGGCCCGGCGCTCGGCGTCCTTGCCGCGCAGCTCCAGGTGGCCCAGTTCGGTGTTGGGCACCAGCGTGCCGTCCACGAAGAGCGCGCTGCCGATGCCGGTGCCGAAGGTGAGCACCAGGACCACGCCCGACTGGCCCCGCCCGGCGCCGTGCTCGGTCTCGGCGAGGCCGGCCGCGTCCGCGTCGTTGAGCACGGTCGCGGGCAGGCCCAGCGCGTCGCGGAAGAGGCCTTCGGCGTCCAGGTCGATCCAGCCCTTGTCCACGTTGGCCGCGGTCCGGGTGCGGCCGCCGACCACCACCCCGGGGAAGGTCAGCCCGACCGGCCCCTGGTGGTCGAAGTGGCGGACCACCTCGCGGACGGCGGCGACCACCGCCCCGGGCTCGGACGGCTGCGGGGTGAGCACCTTGTACCGCTCCTGGGTGAGGGCGCCCCGGGCGAGGTCGACCGGGGCGCCCTTGATGCCCGAGCCGCCGATGTCCACGCCGAATACCGCCGTCATCGTTCCGCCTTCCGCCGTTCGCTTCCGCCGTTCGGCCGTCGACCGGCTCGTCCACAGCCTGTGCACAAAGCTACGAGAGCCCGGGCGGGGGCGCAGCGCAATCGACGGGCCCACTCAGCACGACGGACCCGGTACCCCGCGCGGGGTACCGGGTCCGTCGTGGCAGGCCCGGGGCGTGTCGGACGCGCCTACTGGAGCTTGCCGGCCGCCTCGGCGCGCAGGTCGCGGCGCAGCTCCTTGGGGAGCGAGAAGGTCAGGTGCTCCTCGGCGGTCTTGACCGTCTCCACCGTGTCGTAGCCGCGCGCGGCCAGGAACTCCAGCACGCCGTCGACCAGGATCTCCGGCACCGAGGCGCCGCTGGTCAGGCCGACCGTGGTGACGCCCTCCAGCCAGGACTCCTGGATCTCCTCGGCGAAGTCGACCAGGTGGGCGGCCTTGGCGCCGTACTCCAGGCCGACCTCGACCAGGCGGACCGAGTTGGAGGAGTTCTTGGAGCCGACCACGATCAGCAGGTCGGTCTCCGGGGCCAGCTGCTTGACCGCGACCTGGCGGTTCTGGGTCGCGTAGCAGATGTCGTCGCTGGGCGGGCTGACCAGCGCCGGGAAGCGCTTCTTCAACTCGCCGACGGTGGCCATGGTCTCGTCCACCGAGAGGGTGGTCTGGGAGAGCCAGACGATCTTGGACTCGTCCCGCACCTGGACGTTGGCGACGTCCTCGGCGCCGTCCACCAGGTGGATCCGGTCCGGGGCCTCGCCCATGGTGCCGATGACCTCCTCGTGGCCCTCGTGGCCCACCAGCAGGATGTCGTAGCCCTCGTCGGCGAAGCGCACGGCCTCCTTGTGCACCTTGGTGACCAGCGGGCAGGTGGCGTCGACGGTGGCGAGCTTGCCGGCCCGCGCCTCGTCGTGGACGGACGGGGCGACGCCGTGCGCGGAGAACACCACGATCGAGCCCTCGGGCACCTCCTCCGTCTCGTCGACGAAGATCGCGCCCTTCTTCTCCAGGGTCTGCACCACGTACTTGTTGTGGACGATCTGCTTGCGGACGTAGATGGGCGCCCCGTACTGCTCCAGGGCCTTCTCCACGGCGATCACGGCGCGGTCGACACCCGCGCAGTAGCCCCGGGGGGCGGCGAGCAGGACACGGCGCTGCGCGGTGTTGGACATGCCCCCATCGTACGGGCGACCGGGAGTCCCACCGCCCGGGGCGGGCCGCCCCGCCCGGGCCGGATGCTTTCCGGTCGCAAAGGGTCGGAATCTGCTCAAATCTGGTCTCCATGAGCGCTGTGAACGAGCAGCCGACGCCGAGCGGCCTGCGCCGCACCCTGGGCGTCCGCGATCTGATGGTCTACGGGCTGCTGTTCATCGCCCCGATGGCCCCGGTCGGCGTCTTCGGCGTGCTGGACGCCCGGAGCCACGGCGCCGTGGCGGCCGTCTACCTGGCGGCGACGGTCGCGATGGGCTTCACCGCCTTCTCGTACGCCCAGATGGTCCGCGCGGTGCCGCAGACCGGCTCGGTGTTCGCCTACGCGCGGGCCGGGCTGGGCGAGGGGCCGGGGTTCATCGCCGGGTGGATGGCGATGCTGGACTACCTGCTGATCCCCGCGGTGGCCTACCTGTTCTCCGGGATCGCGCTGAACTCGCTCGTGCCCGGGGTCTCGCGCTGGGTGTGGACGGCGGTCGCCGTGCTGGTGACCACCGCGCTCAACCTGGCCGGGGTGCGGACGGCGGCCGCGGTCGGCTTCGCGGTGCTCGCGCTGGAGATCGCGGTGCTGGCGGTGTTCGTGGTCGCGGCCGTGGTGGTGCTGGTGCGGGACGGCGCGCGGCGCGGCTGGGACACGCCCTTCACCGCCGTCGGGGGCTTCTCGCTCACCGCGGTGATCTCGGCGGTGTCCGTCGCGGTGCTCTCCTACCTGGGCTTCGACGCGATCGCGACCTTCGTCGAGGAGGCGGTCGGCGCCTCCGTCGCGGTGGCCCGGGCGGTGCTGTGGTGCCTGGCGCTGGCCGGGCTGCTGTTCGTCGTCCAGACCTACCTGGCGGCGGTGTTGGAACCCGACACCCCGCAGCAGCTGGCCGCCGACCCGGCCGCCCAGGGCTCCGCCTTCTACGACACCGTGGAGGGCGGCATCGGCCACTGGCTGCACGTGCTGGTGGCGAGCAGCAAGGCGATCGGCGCGGCCTTCGCGGCGCTCGCCGGGCAGGCGGCGGCCGGCCGGCTGGTCTTCGCGATGGCCCGGGACGGGCGGCTGCCCCGCGTGCTCGGCTCGGTCGACCCGGGCAGCGCGGTGCCGCGCCGGGCGCTGCTGGCGGCCGCGGTGGTCACCATGGCGGCGGCGGTCTGGGCGGCCGAGCGGGACGACGGGCTGGACCAGCTGACCTCGGTGGTGAACGTGGGCGCGCTGACCGCCTTCGCGCTGCTGCACGCCTCGGTGATCGGCTGGTACACCGTCCGGCACGGCTCGCCCGACCGGCTCCGGCACCTGGTCGTCCCGCTGCTGGGGATCGCGGTGATCGGCGCGGTGGTCTACGAGGCCTCGACCACGGCGCAGCTGGTCGGGCTGGTCTGGCTGGCGGTCGGCCTGGTGGTGCTCGGCGTGCAGGGCAGTACGGCGCACGGCGTCGGCGGGCGCCGCTAGTCCTGGTGTCGCCGAGCGTTGCCGGGCCTTGCCGGGGCCGGTGTCGCCGGGCGTCGCCGGGGCCGGTGTCGCCGGGCCTTGCCGGGGCCGGTGTCGGCGGGCGCCGCTAGCCTCGTACGCATGGCCAACCCCAGCTCCCCCGAAGCCCCGCTCCCGGTCGGCAAGGTCTCCGCGCTGATCGGCGGCTGGATCGACCGGCTCGGCGCGGTGTGGGTCGAGGGGCAGATCACCCAGCTCAGCCGCCGCCCCGGCGCGGGCGTGGTGTTCCTGACCCTGCGCGACCCGCAGGCCGACGTCTCGCTCACGGTGACCTGCTTCCGCTCGGTGTTCGAGCAGGTCGCGGACGTGGTGCAGGAGGGCTCACGGGTCGTCGTGCACGCCAAGCCGGAGTGGTACGCGGCGCGCGGGCAGCTGTCGCTGCGGGCCTCGGAGATCCGCCCGGTGGGCCTGGGCGAGCTGCTGGCCCGGCTGGAGCAGCTCAAGCGGCGCCTGGCCGGGGAGGGCCTGTTCGCGGCGGAGCGCAAGCGGCGGCTGCCGTTCCTGCCGCAGTGCGTCGGGCTGGTCACCGGGCGCGGCTCGGCGGCCGAGCGGGACGTGCTGGAGAACGCCCGGCGGCGCTGGCCGGCGGTGCGCTTCGAGGTGCGAAACGTCCCGGTGCAGGGGGTCAGCGCGGTGGAGCGGGTGAGCGCGGCGGTGCGGGAGCTGGACGAGCACCCCGAGGTGGACGTGATCATCGTGGCCCGCGGCGGCGGCAGCGTGGAGGACCTGCTGCCGTTCTCGGACGAGGGGCTGGTGCGGCTGGTCGCGGCCGCCCGTACGCCGGTGGTCAGCGCGATCGGGCACGAACCGGACCAGCCGCTGCTGGACTTCGTCGCCGACCTGCGCGCCTCCACCCCGACCGATGCCGCCAAACGGGTGGTTCCGGACGTCGGCGAGGAGCTGGCCAAGGTCCGCCAGCTGCGCGACCGGGCCCGCCGGCACGTGCAGGCCCGGGTCGAGCGCGAGCAGCACGGGCTGGACGGGCTGCGCAGCCGCCCGGCGCTGGCCGCCCCGCACCGGATGCTGGACGGGCGCGGCCAGGAGGTGGAGGGCCTGCTGGAGCGGTCCCGGCGCACCCTGCGGCACCGGCTGGACCACGCTCAGAGCGACCTCGGCCACACCCTGGCCAGGGTGGTCGCGCTCTCCCCGGCGGCCACCCTGGAGCGCGGCTACGCGGTGCTGCAGCGGACCGACGGCACGGTGGTGACGGACCCGGCGCTGCTCGCGGCCGGGGAGGGGCTGCACGCCCGGGTCGCGGGCGGCGGCTTCGACGTCACCGTGGCCGCCGGGACGCCGGACACCCCGGCGGAGCCCCGGCGCGCGGCGGAGCCTCAGCCGAAGGCCCCGGCGGAGCCTCAGTAGGGGCGCTTGCGGGACAGCGCCGTCGAGTACTCGGCGAAGCCCAGGCTGCGGTAGAGCGCCTCGCCGCCGCTGCTGGCGTGCAGGTCGACCCGGCCGACCCGGCGACCGTCGAACCAGTCCAGCAGCGCCTCGGTGCAGGCCCGGGCGTAGCCGCGCAGCCGCCGGTCGGGGTCGGTGCAGATGTTGAAGACGGAGCCGAACAGGCCGTCCGGGTTGCCGGGCGAGGGCAGTCGGTGCTCCAGGGTGCCGACGGCGCAGGCGGCGAGCCGGCCGGGGCGCTCCGGGTCGTCGACCACGAAGGCGGACATGGTGAGCTCCTCGGCCGGGGCGGCCAGCCGTTCGCGCAGCATCCGCTCGGCGGCGGCCTGCCAGGGGGCGGGACCGGCCGACGCGGCCATGCCGGGCATCTCCTGCAGCATCACGTTGCGCAGCCGGACCAGCTCGGGCGCGTCGGCGGGGGCGGCGGGGCGGACTTCGATCATGCCGCGGAGGCTAACGCCGCGGGCCGCCCGGCCGCACCCGGGTTTCGGCCCGTGGAACCCGCCCCTGTCGGCACCAGCCCCTACGCTGGCACGCATGGCAGAGCAGCAGGAGCAGCAGGACGCGGCGGCGCCGACCCCGGACGACGCGCTGGGCTACGAGCACGCCCGGGACGCGCTGCTGGACGTGGTCCGGCAGCTGGAGAACGGCGGCACCTCCCTTGAGGAGTCACTGGCGCTGTGGGAGCGTGGCGAGCAGCTGGCGAAGGTCTGCCAGCGCTGGCTGGACGGCGCCCGGGCCCGACTGGACGCCGCACTGGCCGCCGAGGAGGGCGCGGGCCCGGCCGGGGAGTGACCCGGCCCCGGGTACACGATCCCGAGTACACGATCCCTGGCGCACGGCCCCGGCCTGTGAGGCAGCTCACAAGGGCTTGGGGAATCGTTGAATCTTCACCTATGTTGGAGGAAGCGATCGGCCCCGCCGGTCACCCCGACGAACCCCCTCCCGCATGAGGTGCAAAAGCATGACCACCGACGCCCTGGTACTCGACGCCGCCGCTCAGGACCTGCTGTTCCGCGAGGCCCGCACCGCCAACACCTTCACCGACGAGCCGGTCACCGAGGAGCAGGTCCAGGCCATCTACGACCTGGTCAAGTTCGGCCCGACCGCCTTCAACCAGCAGCCGCTGCGCGTCGTCCTGGTCCGCTCCGCCGAGGGTCGCGAGCGCCTCGTCCAGCACCTGGCGGACGGCAACAAGGCCAAGACCTCCACCGCCCCGCTGGTGGCCATCCTGGCCGCGGACAACGAGTTCCACGAGGAGCTGCCGACCCAGTTCCCGCACTTCCCGCAGGCCAAGGACGTGTTCTTCTCCGAGCGCACCGTCCGTGAGCGCTCCGCCGCGCTGAACGGCGCCCTCCAGGCCGCGTACTTCATCATCGGCGTGCGCGCCGCCGGCCTGGCCGCCGGCCCGATGACCGGCTTCGACGCCGAGGGCCTCAACAAGGAGTTCTTCGGCGACGGCGAGCACTCGGTGCTGGCCGTGGTCAACATCGGCAAGCCGGGCGACGACGCCTGGTTCCCGCGCTCCCCGCGCCTGGAGTACGACCAGGTCGTCACCACGGTCTGATCGCACCCCGCGACGGCGAAGGGCCCGCACCGGTTCCGTACCGGTGCGGGCCCTTCCGCGTGTCCGGGGCGCCGGGGGTTCCGCGCCCGAGTGGGGCGCCGGGGCCTCCGCGCCCGGGCGGGGCCCGGCGCTACTTGAGCGCCTGGGCCAGCTCGGCCATCTCCTCGTAGGACGCGGTGCCGGTGATCATGGTGGTGGCCGAACCGGTCTGGACGGTCAGCGCGCGGGCCTTGTCGCCCTGCACCCGGTCCCAGGTGCGCCCGGCGGTGTCCGCGGTGCCGTCCGGCTGGGCGCCGGCGACCTTGTCGGCGAGCAGCTTCTCGCGCGGGACGTCGGCCTGCTCGACCGCCGCGTACTGGCCGGAGGGCGTCACGAAGCCCAGGTGCCAGGCGTTGCCCTTGCCGTTGTTGATGCCGGCCGGCGTGTAGCTGACCGAGGTGGCCCGCCACTTGTCGGACAGCCCCTCCGGGGACAGCAGCGGGTACGGCGCGGCGCGCTTCGCCGAGGCCGCCTCGACCTTGTACGCGACCACGTGCACCGGATCGCCGTTCGCGTCGTGCGGGAGGAACAGGTAACCGATCCAGACGACGAAACCGACCGCCAGCATCGACAGGACCATGTCCCGTACGGTCTGCCGACCCCTCATGCCCTTGCTCTCTGCAGCCACCCACCCATGGTGACTCATCCACACACCGGCCCGGCCACCCGGGGTGTGCACGTACGGGTGAACCGGGACGAACCGGGGCCTTCCGCCCGGGATGGCGACCCGCGCCACAGACAGTCATCTCGTGGGCAGATACGATCGCATCACCCTCACCACGGCGTTCGACCTGGCAGTAGTCGGGCGCTCACTGGCCGTCGCGTACAGAGAGGTAACGACGATGACCACGCAGTACCCGCACCACCTTCCCAGTGCCCTGGAGGTCGCGCCCGAGGCTCCGGACCGGAACCTCGCGCTCGAGCTCGTCCGGGTCACCGAGGCGGCCGCGATGGCCGCCGGCCGGTGGGTCGGCCGTGGCGACAAGAACGGGGCCGACGGCGCCGCCGTGAAGGCCATGCGCACCCTCGTCTCGACCGTCTCGATGAACGGCGTCGTCGTCATCGGCGAGGGCGAGAAGGACGAAGCCCCGATGCTCTACAACGGCGAGCGGGTCGGCGACGGCACCGGCGCCGAGTGCGACGTCGCGGTCGACCCGGTGGACGGCACCACGCTGACCGCCAAGGGCATGGCCAACGCCGTCGCCGTGCTGGCCGTCGCCGACCGCGGCACCATGTTCGACCCCAGCGCCGTGT
Organism: Kitasatospora sp. NPDC029367; assembly: GCF_055569135.1. Taxonomy (NCBI): domain Bacteria; kingdom Bacillati; phylum Actinomycetota; class Actinomycetes; order Kitasatosporales; family Streptomycetaceae; genus Kitasatospora; species Kitasatospora sp. NPDC029367. Next base: position 69,902 of record NZ_JBVHYH010000009.1, on the reverse strand, counting down.
TCTACATGGACAAGCTGGTCTGCGGCCCCGAGGCCGCCGACTTCGTCGACATCACCGCCCCGCCGGCCGTCAACATCCGCCGGGTCGCCAAGGCCAAGGGCAGCGCCGTCGAGGACGTCACCGTGATGGTGCTCGACCGTCCGCGCCACGACGGCCTGGTCCGGGAGATCCGCGAGGCGGGCGCCCGGATCAAGTTCATCACCGACGGCGACGTGGCCGGCGCCATCATGACCGCCCGCGAGGGCACCGGCGTGGACCTGCTGCTGGGCGTCGGCGGCACCCCCGAGGGCATCATCGCGGCCTGCGCGATGAAGTGCATGGGCGGCGTCATCCAGGGCCGGCTGTGGCCCAAGGACGAGGCCGAGCGGCAGAAGGCCCTCGACGCCGGTCACGACCTGGACCGGGTGCTCACCACCAACGACCTGGTCAGCGGCGAGAACGTGTTCTTCGTCGCCACCGGCATCACCGACGGCGAGCTGCTGCGCGGCGTGCACTACCGCTCGGAGACCGCCACCACCAGCTCGCTGGTGATGCGCTCCAAGAGCGGCACCATCCGCGAGATCAACTCGGTCCACAAGCTGTCGAAGCTGCGGGCCTACAGCGCCATCGACTTCGACCGGGCCAACTGACCCGGACCGGAAGCAGTCGTCACAACGCGCGGCCCCGGCGGACTCCCCCCTCCGCCGGGGCCGCGCGGCGTATCCGTCCCGGTCGCCGCGGCGACCATCGCAGAAAGTGCGGCCGCGGGTCTTCGGCCCGGCGTCAACCCGCTATCCGGCGCCCGGCCGTGGCCACCCGGGCCGCCTCGCGCAGCTCCGCGTCCCGGCGGCGGCGCCGGGCCAGCACCACCCGCCGCTCGGCGGCCGTCAGCCCGCCCCAGACCCCGTACGGCTCCGGCTGGGCCAGCGCGTGCTCGCGGCACTCCAGCAGCACCGGGCAGCGGGCGCACACCTGCTTGGCCTGCTCCTCCCGTGACAACCGGGCCGCCGTCGGCTCCTTCGAGGGCGCGAAGAACAGCCCCACCTCGTCCCGCCGACAGGCCGCACCGGTGTGCCACGGATTGTCCTCACCCGCGGCCTGACCCGCCGTGCCGCCCGGGGGCTGCGGCTGCGGGGGAACGGCCGGACGGCGCTCCAGCAACTGGGCGGCGGCGACTGGCGAGGTGGTGCGGGACTCGATCGGATGCAGCACGGCCGTACTCCTGACGAGGCTCTCGGACACGGGGAACCTCGCTCCCCTGCCCGGCTGCGAGCCCCCGCTGTCCAACGCCCGGGGCGGCCGCTGGGCCGCCTCCGGTGCACAGCCGTACAAGAAGCGATGTGCGGAAGGAACTACCCCGTCCGGCCGCGATTCATGCACACTGCACGCAATCGACTACGGAGTGCACCGGACACAACGCCGAGTGCCCGACCGGGAGTTGATCCCCGGCCGGGCACCCAAAAGGTCAATTCGGGCTAATCCGTCCCGAGTTGCTTACGCACCCACTCCTTGAGCTTCTTGCCCCGGCGCGGCTTGGCCTCGCAACCGCCGAACAGGGCAAGGCCCTTGACCCGCACGACCGGAGCGTACGGGTCCGCCGCGGTCTGCTCCCGGACGTCGAAACCGCCGAAGATGCCCACCCCGGAACCGAGCAGGGTCACGTTCTCCGGCACCCGGATGTCGACCCCGCCGAACACCGCCGTCACCGTGATCTCCACCTCGGGGGACTCGAAGACGGCGTCGGTCAGGTCGATCTCCACCCCGCCGAACGCGGTGAAGGCCGTCAGGTGCGAACCCACCCGCCAGCGGCCCTTGCGGGAGGCGCCGCCGAAGATCGCCACCACCGACGGTGCCTCGTGCCGCGCCGGCGGCAGCGGCCTGGCGGGCGCGGGGGCCGGCGCCGCGGCACCCAGCGGCGGCTTGTCGAAGGACACCGAGCGGTGCGCGGGCAGGTCCCTGGTCAGCGGGACGAGGTCGCCGAAGGTCTTGGCGGCGTACGCGGCCTCGATCCGCTCGGCGTGCTCCTCCGCGTCCAGCCGCCCCTCGGCGTAGGCGTCCCGCAGCAGCTCCGCGACCCGCTCGCGGTCCGCGTCCGAGACCCGCAGCTCCGCCTCCGCCACCGGGGCGGCGGGCGTCCGCGGGGCGGCCACCGGTGCGGGCCGCGGCTCGGGTTCGGGCTTGGTCAGGGGAACGGGCGCCGACACCGGCGGCTGCCCCGGACCCTCCTGCGACGGCGAGTTCTCCGGCGAATTCTCCGGCGTGTTGTCCGGCGTGTAGTTCACGGGCCAAGCCTAGTCGCTCGCACTCCTGCCCGAGTGAGCCCGGTCACGCAAGGCAGACCTGTCCGCATGCGTCCCGCGGCCGGGTCCTACCCTGGATGGTGCTTCGCCGACGCAGCCGGACCACTGGACCCCTAAGGACCGCCCCGATGGCTCCCACGCCAGACTTCGAGTACAGCGACCTGCTCCCCCTGGGCGCTGACCCGACCCCGTACCGCAAGCTCACCTCCGAGGGTGTCTCCACCTTCGAGTCCGGCGGCCGCACCTTCCTCCAGGTCGAGCCCGAGGCGCTGCGCCTGCTCACCGCCGAGGCGATGCACGACATCTCGCACTACCTGCGCCCTGCCCACCTCGCCCAGCTGCGCCGCATCCTGGACGACCCGGAGGCCAGCCCGAACGACCGCTTCGTCGCGCTCGACCTGCTCAAGAACGTCAACATCTCGGCCGGCGGCATCCTGCCGATGTGCCAGGACACCGGCACCGCCATCGTCATGGGCAAGCGCGGCCAGAACGTGCTCACCTCCGGCGCCGACGAGTCCGCCATCGCGCGCGGCGTGTACGACGCGTACACCAAGCTCAACCTGCGCTACTCCCAGATGGCGCCGGTCACCATGTGGGACGAGAAGAACACCGGCAACAACCTGCCGGCCCAGATCGAGCTGTACGCCACCGACGGCGACGCGTACAAGTTCCTCTTCATGGCCAAGGGCGGCGGCTCGGCCAACAAGTCGTACCTGTACCAGGAGACCAAGGCCATCCTGAACGAGGCCAGCATGCTCTCGTTCCTGGAGCAGAAGATCCGCTCCCTCGGCACCGCCGCCTGCCCGCCGTACCACCTGGCCATCGTGATCGGCGGCACCAGCGCCGAGTTCGCGCTCAAGACCGCCAAGTACGCCTCGGCGCACTACCTGGACAACCTGCCGACCGAGGGCAACGCCAGGACCGGGCACGGCTTCCGCGACCTGGAGCTGGAGGCCAAGGTCACCGAGCTGACCCAGAAGATCGGCATCGGCGCCCAGTTCGGCGGCAAGTACTTCTGCCACGACGTCCGCGTGGTCCGCCTCCCCCGCCACGGCGCCTCGCTGCCCGTCGCGATGGCCGTCTCCTGCTCCGCCGACCGCCAGGCGCTCGGCAAGATCACCGCCGAGGGCGTCTTCCTGGAGCAGCTGGAGACCGACCCGGCGAAGTACCTGCCGGACACCACCGACGAGCACCTGGACGAGGACGTGGTGCGCGTCGACCTCGACCAGCCGATGTCCGCGATCCGCGCCGAGCTGTCGAAGCACCCGGTCAAGACCCGGCTCTCGCTCACCGGCACGCTCGTCGTCGCCCGCGACATCGCCCACGCCAAGATCAAGGAGCGCCTGGACGCCGGCGAGGGCATGCCCAAGTACCTCCAGGACCACCCGGTCTACTACGCCGGCCCGGCCAAGACCCCCGAGGGCTACGCCTCCGGCTCCTTCGGCCCCACCACGGCCGGCCGGATGGACTCCTACGTCGACCAGTTCCAGGCCGCCGGCGGCTCGATGGTCATGCTCGCCAAGGGCAACCGCAGCAAGCAGGTCACCGACGCCTGCGCCGCCCACGGCGGCTTCTACCTCGGCTCCATCGGCGGCCCGGCCGCCCGCCTCGCCCAGGACTGCATCAAGAAGGTCGAGGTGCTGGAGTACGCCGAGCTCGGCATGGAGGCCGTCTGGCGCATCGAGGTCGAGGACTTCCCGGCCTTCATCGTCGTCGACGACAAGGGCAACGACTTCTTCCGCGAGACCACCGAGGGCCCGCTGATCACCAACCTGCGGATCCGCTCCAAGGAGTAGCCCCCGCGGAGCGCCCCGCGCCCGCCCCGAACCGCCCCGGCCGCCCTCGCGACCGGGGCGGTTCCGCTTCTGGCTTGAACCCCGGCCTGTCCCGGTCTGCCCCGGTCCGCCTCAGGCGTCGAAGTCGTACTCCAGGACGTAGGAGGCGGCGTCGAGGATCATCTCGTTGAGTTCGACGACCTGGCCCTCGTCGGCGAAGGCGGTGCGGCAGATCAGGATCACCGGGGTGCCGGCGGAGAGTTCGAGGCGGGCGGCCTCCTCGGCGCCGGGCATCCGGGAGCGGACCTCCTCGCGGAAGTGCACGGGCTTGGCGCCGATCTCGGCCAGCCGGGCGTAGGTGCCGCCGGGGCCGGTGTCCTCGCGGGTGATCGCGGTGCCCGCGACCAGGACGGCCGGCAGGTAGGAGGTGGAGAGCAGCACCGGCTTGCCGTCCAGGACGAAGCGGCGGTGCCGCACGCACATCGGGACGCCCGGCTCCACCCCGAGCACCCGGGCCACGTGCTCGGGCGCGCCCTGCTCGGTGACCGACACCTGGTCGACCACCAGGCTGCGGTTGTCGATGTCCGCGGACCATATCGACCGGCCGGAGCCCCACTGCCCCTGCGCCAGCCGCTGGATGCCGCGCCGGCGCAGCGGCCGGAAGTCCCGGACGAACACCCCGGACCCCTTGCGGGCCTCCGCGATGCCCTCGCTCTGCAGCACGCCGAGCGCCTGACGGGCCGTCATCCTGGCCACGCCGTACTCGTCCATCAGGTCGTTCTCGCCGGGCAGCCGGTCCCCCGCGCGGTAGCGGCCGTGGTCGATGGCAGCCTTGAGGGAGTCGGCGATCCGCTGGTACTTGGGCTGTTTGTCGCCACTGCTGCCGGTCATCGCGCTCCCTCTCCCTCGGACAATCCTAGGCGCGCCCACGGCCGCCGGTAAGGAGATACGACCGTTGACATCTCTAGAGATATTAGCTTCTCTAGAGATGCTGGCCAGTCGCGACAGAGCGAAGGAGCGGTGAGGTGAGCACCCGACAGCGCAACCCCAAGGCCTACCGGCCACAGGTGGGTGACCTCGTCCTCGACCGGAGGACCGGACGCACCGGCATCTACATGGGAACCATCGGCGGCGAGCACTACCTGCGCCCCGAGCACGGCGGTCGCGAATGGACCGCCGAACCGAACCACGTCTCACCCGCCCCCGAGCCCCGCGATTCGGCTGAATGCGATCAGCCCCGGTAATTGCGGCAAAATCCACGCAAACCACGGCATTCGGACCCCGTTAATCACCCGGTGAATCCGGAATTCCGGAACGCCCGGGGGCCTGCCGCCGGGCACGTTACGGATAACGACCGTCACCATGCGTGCATCGAGAGTGGGAATCGGCCACCCGATGGACCCGCACACGAATTGGCACGCACAGCACCAGAAGTGCCCCCGCGCCCGGACGGGGACGCGGGGGCACTGGGCGAGGACTGCTTACGGGTGGCCGCCCACGATGTTCAGCGGCTCGCGCGGCTTGCCCGGGTCGCCGGTGGCCGGCGGAGTGGGCTCCGTTACGTACTCGCCCTCGTCACCGAACGGACCGTTCTCGAACGCGGTCTTGTCGGCGTCGGTCGGCGCGGTGTACACGGCCCCGTTCGAGGACGCGGTCACGGCACCCTCGACAGCCTTGCCCGCCTCCACAGCGGTGGCCGGGGCCTCGGTCGTCGTCCCGTTCGCGGGCGTCGCCGGCGCCTGGGCAGCGCTCTGGTCGTTGGCCATTGAGTGGCCGCCTTTCGGTCATCAAATGTGTCCTGCCCGACCTCCGTGGCGCGGGCGCGGGGACAGTATCGTAGGGTTGATTAAATGTCCGATAAACACCGCGCGACTTGCGGTGCCGTCCGGCAGAGTCGGGCGTCCGCCTAAGCTGAACCACCGCGGCGGACCGCCGAGCGCCCTTTCACGGAATCAACACGACAGGCCATCGGGGGACTTCATGGAGTTTCGGGAGACGCCGCAGGCACCTGCGCTGCGCTTCCAAGTCCTCGGTCCGGTCCAGGCGTGGCTCGACGACAAACCCCTCTCCCTCGGCTCCCCGCAGCAGCAGGCCGTTCTGACCACCCTCCTGCTGCACTCAGGACGCCCGGTCACCACCCAGGACCTGGTCGACGCGCTCTGGGGCGACCGACCCCCGACCCAGGCCGTGGCCGCGCTCCGCACCTACGTCTCGCGCCTGCGCTCCGTCATCGAGCCGCAGCGGGAAGTGCGCCGCCCCGCCGAGCTACTGGTCTCCGTCGCCGACGGGTACGCCCTGCGCATCCCGGGCGAGGCCCTCGACCTCTCGGTCTTCGAGCGGCTCTCCGCCGAGGCCGCGACCGCCCGCACCTCGGGCGACAAGCGCGAGGCCCACCGACTGCTGGCCCAGGCGCTGGACCTGTTCAGCGGCCGTCCGCTGACCGGCATCCCCGGTCCGTACGCGGACGCCCAGCGGCTCCGGCTGGCCGAGCGCCAGGTCGCCGCCGCCGAGGAACTGTGCGCCGCGGCCCTCGACATCGGCCTGCACGCCGAGATCGTCGTCGAGCTCAACAACCTGACGGCCGAGCACCCGCTGCGCGAACGGCTGCGCGAGCTGCTGATGCTGGCGCTCTACCGCTGCGGCCGGCAGGCCGAGGCGCTCGGCGTCTACACCGACACCCGCAAACTCCTGATCGAGGAGCTCGGCGTCGAACCGGGCGTCGGTCTGTCGTCGATGCACAACCGCATCCTCGCGGCCGACCCCACGCTCACCCTGCCGGCGGTCCCGGTCTCCGTCGCCCGCGAGGACGGCCTGGCCGCGCCTCCCGCTCCGGCTCAACTTCCGGCCGACGTCTCTGACTTCAGCGGCCGCTCGAAGCTGGTGGGCGACCTCTCGACGGTCCTGATGAACGCCACCGGCCAAGCCGTGGTGGTGACCTCGCTGGCCGGGATAGGCGGCGTCGGGAAGACCACCCTCGCGGTGCACGTCGCCCACCGCGTCCGCACCGAGTTCCCGGACGGGCAGCTCTACGTCGACCTGCGCGGGGCCGGTGCCTCGCCCGCCGATCCGGTGGTCGTCCTGGGAGACTTCCTGCACGCGCTCGGCGTCACCGAGAGCCCCGACGCGCTCGAACAGCGCGCCGCGCTCTACCGTTCACTGCTCGCCAGCCGACGGATGCTGATCCTGCTCGACAACGCGCGCGACGCCGAGCAGATCCGACCGCTCATCCCCGGCGTCTCCGGTTGCGCGGTGCTCGCCACCAGCCGCTCCCGGCTGGCCGGGATCCCGGGTGCCCAGCTGTTCGACGTGGAGGAGCTGACGCCCGACGAGGCGCTCGCGCTCTTCTCGGCCATCGTCGGCGAACACCGGGTCGCCGCCGAGCCCGAGGCCGCCATGAAGGTGGTCACCGCCTGCGGCTTCCTGCCGCTGGCCGTGCGCATCGCCGCCGCCCGGCTGGCCAGTCGGCCGCGCTGGAGCGTCTCCGACCTAGCCAGCCGGTTAGCCGACCAGCGACGGCGACTGGACGAACTCCAGCTCGGCAACCTCGCCGTGGAAACCACCATCGGGCTTGGCTACGGACAGCTGTCCGTGGACGAGGCCCGCGCCTTTCGGCTCCTCGCCCTGATCGACTCGCCCGACATCCCACTGGCGGCTGCCGCGGCGCTGCTCGGCGTGGACGAGTACACCGCCGAGGACCTCGCCGAAGCCCTCGTCGAGGCAAACATGCTGGAGTGCTTCGCCCCCGGCCGCTACCGCTACCACGACCTGCTCCGGCTCTACGCCCAGCGGAAGAACGAGCGGATCGGGGACACCAGGGAGCAGGAGCAGGCGGTACTGCGGCTGCTCGACCTGCTGATCCCGACCGTCCGCAACGCGGCCCGGGCCATCGAGCCCGATGACACGGAGCCGGAGCTGCTGACCACGCCCACCTCTCCGGGGATCAGCCTGCTGAACAGCGGCTCCGCGCAGGACTGGCTGCGGACCGAGGGCGCCGTGCTGCTCAATGCCATGGCGGCGGCGGCGAACGGACCCCTCGCCCTGCAGCACGCGGCGATCGACCTGTTGATCCTCTTGTACGGCCTCGGCCCGGACCCGACCCACGGCCCACAGGGCCGACAGATCCTGGAGACCGTCCGCCACGAGGCGGAGCTCCGCAACGACCATGCCGTCCTCGCCAGGGTGCACCTCGCCCTGGGCACCCTGCAGTCTGCCACCAGCGACTTCCAGGGGGCCGAGCAGTCGTTCCGGCGGAGCCTGGACCACCAGGCACCCGAGGTCCCGACCGTGCTGCTCCTGGCCACCGCCAACATGCTGGGCGTGATCCTCAGTGTGGGCAACCGTCCGGCCGAGGCCCTGCCGTTCCTGGAACAGGCCAGGACGACCAGCCAAGCCGTCGGCGCGCCGAAGGCGGAGGCACGGATCGTCAGCAACATGGCCCGGGCGCAACATCGGCTCGGAATGACCGAGACGGCAATCAAGTCCGCCGGTGAGGGTGTGTCCGCCGCACGGGAGTCGAAGAACGACCCGCTGCTCGCCCAGACCCTCTATCAGCTCGGCGTGGTCCTCCCCGGCGCCGAGGCCGTCCCGCACCTGCGGGAAGCCCACCAGCTCTACCAGTCCCAGCGCAACGCCCTCTGGGAGGGCTACACGCTGGCCCGCCTGGCCTCCGCCCTACTGGCTGCCGGAGAGCACACCGAAGCCGCCGAGGCCGCCGGTGGCTCCCTCGCGATCGCCCAGGAGCTGGACTCCGCCTACTGCCAGGGCCTCGCCAACGCCGCGCTCGGCGAGGCGCTGCTCGCCCTCGCCCAGCCGGCCCGCGGGCTCGCCTGTCTGCAGGAGGCGCACGCGATCTTCACGCGGCTCGGTGTGCCGGAGGCCTCCCCCGTGGCGGACCTCATCTCCCGACAGCACACCGAGTCCTTCTCTTCTCCCCCCGCGCCTTGAGGCCTCCGCTCCCCCGCGGAGCACCTCCCCCGATCCGCGCGTCGGCGCTCCCGCAGCCCCCCGGCTGCGGGAGCGCCCTCAACGCTTCCCCGGCGCTGGTCATTACTGTGCACCCCACCGATTGACGTTCGATAAACGTCCGATTGTCAGCCTGCGGACCGGCGAAACCGCAGGTCAGCGACGTCCGCCCCGGCGCGCCGTGCGGCGTGCGGGGCCGCTCGCACCACCCGGCCCGCACCCCCGTGCTTCCGCGGACCCGTCCCACATCGGCCCAAGCATGACGAGTTGGCCGGAAAGGGACCCCATGGCGCAGTGATCGCGCATATTCTCAGATGCCAGTACACACACGAGTGTCTGCCGGAAACGGGTCGGGGTGCAGGCCGTCTGTGTGATGCGGGGAGCGTGACGTACCGCCACCGGCAGCGGCCCAGGAGGCTGCGGAGGAGCCGACCGGAGGCCACGGGTGGAAGGGTGCCTCTCAACGTGACGACCGGACAGATATCCGACGCGTTCCCCGTCGGCGAGGACGCAGGCGACGACGGCCCCGAGGGCCCCGACGTGCGGCGACGCCGGGCAGCCCGGGCCCTGCAGGCGGTCGCCTTCGACACCATCGGTGCCGGGTACGGCGAGGCCTTCCCCGCCAAGGACGGCCAGTTGGAGTGCGGGCGGCGGCTGCTCGCCGAGCTGGAACCCGGCGCCCGGGTGCTGGACGTGGGCTGCGGCACCGGTGAGCCGACCGTGGGCCAGCTGACCGCCGGCGGGCTGCGGGTGACCGGGATAGACCTCTCGGACGTGATGCTGACGCTGGCCCGCCGGGCTCGGATCGAGGGAGCGCACCCGGCCGAGTTCCACCGCATCGACCTGTACGATCTGGCCACCGAGCGCGCCGACCGGGTGTGGGGCGTGCCCGCGCTGGGGTCGGCGGGCCGCGGCACCTTCGCCGCCGTCACCGCGTTCTTCTCGCTGATCCTGCTGCCGCAGGACGAGATCCCGATCGTGCTCGGCCGCCTGCGCGAACTCCTGCGGCCGGGCGGACTGCTGGTGCTCGGTATGGTCGAGGCGGACCTGGATCACGTTCCGCTTCCGTTCCTTGGCAGAGAGCTGCGGATCAGTGGGTATCTGAGGGAGGATCTGGAACGGGTCCTGGTCGCGGCCGGCTTCGCCGTCGAGGAGTGCTCGGGGCATCCGTACGCGCCGGCCAGTACCACGCTGCCGCCGGAGGAACAGCTGTTCCTGTGCTGTCGACGCGTCGGCTGACCGACCAGAGGGCCAGAACAGCTCACCGTCCAGACCTCCCGACCACACCGAATCCAGGACAGGCAGCCGTGCGCGACCAGCTCAAGACCGAGGCGGAGCAGCCGCCCGCCGTCCCGGGTCAGCGCGTCCGGATCCCGGCCCGGCCGGACGAACCGGTCAGGGCCGCGGCCCCGGCGAAGCCTCCGACGGCGCGGCCGGACCGCACCGGGGCGGCGGACGGCCTGGCGGACCGGCTCGCCTACCTCGACGCGGCGACCCGGCGGATCAACAGCGCCCTCGACCTGGCCGCGACCCTGCGCAACATCGGCCGGGTGCTGGTCCCGACCCTCGCCGACGCCGCGGTCGTCCACCTGCGCGACCCGCTGCCCAACGTGGAGCGCGAGCCCGGCTTCCCGGAGGAGCTGCGGATCCACCACAGCACCGGCACCCGGATCGGCCGCCGCGGCCGCAAGAGCGGCGCGGACGACCGGCACCGCTCGCGCTTCGGCTCCCGCTCGACCGCGGACACCGGCCCGGCCACCCCGGTCACCCGGGGCGGCGCGCTGGCGCACATCCTGCTGAGCCGCCGGCCCGCCGAGTCCGCCGTCCTGGGCACGCCCGCCGCCGAGCGCACCGAGGCGCTGCTGCGCGAGGTGTACGGCCCCCGCGGGCTGGCCCGGCTGGCGGCCGGCACCTCGGTGGTGGCCCTGCCGCTGCGCGGCCGCAAGGCCGTCCTCGGTCTGCTGGTGCTGATCCGCCGGCCCCCTGAACGCACCGGCCGGCCGGCCTTCGACGCGGCCGACACCGCGACCGCCGCGCACCTGGCGACCCAGGCGGGGCTGGCGGTGGACACCGCGCTGCGGTACGCCCGCGAGTGGGAGATAGCCAACGAACTCCAGCGCAGCATGCTGCCGTTGCGGCTGCCGCAGTCGCACGGCGTCCGGCTCGCCCAGCGCTACCTGCCCGGTGAGCGCGGCGCCCAGGTCGGCGGCGACTGGTACGACGCGGTGCCGCTGCCCGGCAACCGGGTCGCCCTGATCGTCGGCGACGTGATGGGCCACTCGCTCACCTCGGCCGCCATCATGGGCCAACTCCGCACCAGCGCACAGACCTTGGCCGCGCTCGACCTGCCGCCGCACGAGGTGCTCTACCACCTGGACGAACAGGCCCAGCGGCTCGGCCGCGAGCAGCACCTGGCCACCTGCGTGTACGCGGTGTACGACCCGATCGCCAACCGGGTGGTGCTGGCCAACGCCGGGCACGTCCCGCCGGTGCTGGTCCGCCCGGACGGCACGGCCGAGTTGGTGGAGCTGGACTCCGGGGCGCCGATCGGGGTCGGCGGGGTGGACTTCAACTCGGTCGAGCTGCCCGCGCCGCCCGGATCGGCGCTGCTGCTGTTCACCGACGGCCTGGTGGAGACCCGCACCCGCCCGCTCAGTGACGGCCTGGAGGTGCTCCGCGCGCGGATCGCGGCCGCCCGCTGGCAGTCCCCCGAGCAGCTGTGCCAGGAGGCGCTGCGGATCCTGCCGCCCGGGGACCGCGGCGACGACATCGCCCTGCTGGGCGCCTGCTTCGACGGCATCCCGGCCGGGGACGTCGCCCACTGGTACCTGCAGCCGCGCAACGAGACGCCGGGCCGGGCCCGCCGGCTGGCCGCGCACACGCTGCGCCGCTGGGGGCTGGACGAGCTGAGCGAGGCGACCGAGCTGATGGTCAGCGAGCTGGTGACCAACGCCGTCCAGCACGCGACCCGTCCGGTCACCCTGAGCCTGGTGCGCACCACCCGGCTGCGCTGCGAGGTCGGCGACGACAGCCCGCTGCTGCCGCGGCCGCGCCGTACCGGTCCGGAGGACGAACGCGGGCGCGGGCTGCAGATAGTGGCCCGGTGCGCGGACCGCTGGGGCGCCACCCGGCTGGGCACCGGCAAGGTGGTCTGGTTCGAGCAGCGGCTGCCCGCCGGGACGTGACGGTGCCCGGCGGGAGCGGATCCCACCGGGCACCTCCGAGCCCTCAGCCGCGCCGGGCCCGCCGAGCCGTCAGACCCCCGCGGGCTCCCTCGCCGACCGGCGCTCCTCCTCCAGCCGGGCGATCAGCTGCTCGCCCTCCATGTCGACCTTCGGCACGACCTTCTCCAGCCGCTTCGGGAACCACCAGGCCGCCTTGCCGAACAGCGCCATCGCGGCCGGCACCAGGGCCATCCGCACCACGAAGGCGTCCACCAGCACGCCCACCGCGAGGGCGAAGCCGATCGGCTGGACGATCGGGTCGTGCCCGAACACGAAGGCGCCGAACACCGAGATCATGATCAGCGCAGCCGCCGTCACCACCCGGGCGCCGCCCTTCACCCCGCCGACGACCGCCTCGCGCGGCGCCTTGCCGTGGACGTACTGCTCCTTCATCCCGGAGACCAGGAACAGCTCGTAGTCCATCGCCAGCCCGAACAGCACGCCGATCAGCAGGATCGGCACGAAGCTGACCACCGGGCCGACCTTGGGCACGTCGATCAGGCCGTCCAGCCAGCCCCACTGGTAGACCGCGACCACCGCGCCGAGCGAGGCCAGGATGCTGAGCAGGAAGCCCAGCACCGCCTTGAGCGGCACCAGCACCGAGCGGAAGGCCAGCCCCAGCAGCACCAGGGCGATGCCGACGATCACCGCGACGAACGGCGGCAGGGCCTGGCCGAGCTTGGTGGAGACGTCGATGTTGGCGGCGGTGGTGCCGGTGACGGCGATGCCCGCGCCGGTCGCGGCCCGGATCCCGTCGCGCTGGCCACGGATCTCGTTGACCAGCGCCCGGGTGTCCTGGTGGTCCGGGCCGGTCTTCGGGATGACCGGCACCAGGGCGGTGCCGCTGGCCGCGTCGACCTTCGGCGGCAGCAGCGTCCGCACGCCCGTCAAGCCCTGGAGCCGGCCCGCCACCTCCTGGACGGCCTGCTCGGGGCGCGGTGCGCCGTGGGCGTCGACGACCACCACCAGCGGCGCGTTGAAGCCCGGGCCGAAGCCGTCGCTGACCAGGTCGTACGCCTTGCGGGCGTCCGTCCCGACGGCCTGTGAGCCGCCGCCCGGCAGGCCGAGGTCCAGGCTCGCGGCGGGCACCGCCAGGGCGCCCAGCCCGGCCAGGCCGACCAGCAGCACGGGCAGCGGGCGGCGGACCACGAAGCGGGCCCAGCGCTCACCGACGGTGACCTTGCCGTGGGTGGTCAGCGCCCGCTTCCAGACCGGCAGCCGGTCGATCGCGCGGCCGGTGAAGCCGAGCACCGCGGGCAGCAGGGTGATCGCGACCAGGACGGCCACCACGACGGCGCCGGAGGCGGCCAGGCCCATCACGGTGAGGAACGGGACGCCGGCGACGGCCAGTCCGGCGAGCGCCACGACCACGGTCAGCCCGGCGAAGACGACGGCGCTGCCGGCGGTCGCGGTGGCCCGGGCGGCGGACTCCTCGGGCTCCAGGCCCTCGGCCAGGTGGCGGCGGTGGCGGAACAGGATGAACAGCGCGTAGTCGATGCCGACCGCGAGGCCGACCATCAGGGCCAGCACCGGCGCGGTGGTGATGATCTCGAACGAGCCGGTGAGCGCCAGCAGCCCGGCCATCGCGACGGCGACGCCGACCAGCGCGGTCAGCAGCGGCAGCCCGGCCGCGACCAGGGTGCCGAGGGTGATCACCAGCACCAGCCCGGCCACCACCAGGCCGATCGCCTCGGAGCCGCCCTCGATCTGGGCGAACCTGTTGTACGCGTCGCCGCCGAAGGCCACCTCCAGCCCGGCCGCGCGGGCCGGCTCGGCGGCGGCCCGGACGGCGTCCCGCTGCTGGTCGGTGACCTCGGCGAGCTTGTGGTCGAAGGAGACCAGCGCGATCGCGACCCTGCCGTCCGGGGAGACCGCGCCGGTGGCGTACGGGTCGGGCACCGCGGCCACGCCGGGGACGTGGGCGATCCGGGAAACGGCCTCGCCGACCGCCTTGCCCGTCTCGGGCGAGGCGATGCCGCCGGGCGCCGGGGCGGCGAAGACCACCTGGGCGGAGCCGTGGCCCTGCTCGGGGAAGGTGTCCTTGATCCGGTCCAGGGTGGCCTGGGCCTCGGTGCCCGGGACCTTGAACTCGTCGCTGGTGCTGCCCGCGAGGGCGCCCGCGGCCCCACCCACGGCGATCAGCAGCGCGACCCAGACGGCCAGCACGGCGCGCCTTCTCCGGAAGCAGTAACGGCCCAGTCGGTACAGGTACGTGGCCAAGGTCTGACCCCTCGCGGTGCGGTCGGCGGACGGGTGGATGCCAGGCGGGTGCCTGAGCGAACCCCTCCCACGGTAGACCCAACTTTGTCAGGTGACAAAGTTGACCGACCAAATCGATCGACACAGTTGCCCGACCATGGCGCTACCCTGGCTGAATGGCTCATGTCCCCGCCTCCGAACGCCGACCGCAGCTGGTCCGGGCCGCGATCGACCTGATGACCCGGGAAGGGGTCTCCGCCGGCAGCACCCGCGCGATCGCGGCGGAGCTGGGCGTGGCACAGGCGACGGTGCACTACACCTTCGGCACCAAGAAGGACCTCTACCGGGCCGTCGTCGAGGAGGTCACCGCCCAGTTCATCGAGCAGGTGCGCGCCGCCTCACCCGGCGACGGGCCCTTCGGCGACCAGATCCGCACCCTGGTCCACGCCCTCTGGGAGGCCGCCACCGGCGAGGACGGGCGGTGCATCCTGCTCAGCGAGTTCGAGACGCTGGCGATGCGCGACCCGGACGTCCGGGAGATCATGCTCGGGCTGCAGCACGCCATGGAGGGCACCGCCACCGAGATGCTCACCGCCCTCGCCGGCGCCCACGGGCTGACCCTGGCGCTGCCCGCCGACCGGATCGCCGCCCACTTCCTGACCGGCTTCGACGGCCTGACGGCCCGCCACCTGATCCGGAGCCTGCCGGGCGAGGCGCCCGCGCCGGACACCCTGGAGGCGCTGGACCTGCTGGTGGCGACCACGGTCGGCCTCTGCCTCGGCGCGCCGGCGGCGCACTGACGCCTCAGGGCCCGTCGACGATCCGGACCGGCAGCTCGGCCAGCACCTCGCGCAGCGCCGCACCGAAGCGCTCGTACTCGGCACTGCGGGCCGAACCCGGCCGGACGGCCAGCCCGATCCGGCGGCCGGGCGCCGGGGCGGCGAACCGTACGGCGGCGAGCCGGTCGGTGCGGCCGGCCTCGACGTCCAGCGCGGTGGCCGGCAGCAGCGTCACCCCGAGCCCCCCGGCGACGAGTTGGACCAGGGTGGACAGGCCCGCCGCGCGGGTGGGGGAGCCGGCCGGGTCGGCGCCGACCTCGCGGCAGATGTCGAGGGCCTGGTCGCGCAGGCAGTGGCCCTCCTCCAGCAGCAGCACGTCCAGGTCGAGCAGCACGTCGCGCGGCACGTCGATCCGCCCGGCGAGCGGGTGCCCGGGCGGGGTGACCAGGACGAAGTCCTCGTCGAACAGCGGGATGTCCCGGGTCGGCGAGGAGCCGCCGGCCGGGAGCGCGAGCAGCAGGACGTCCAGCCGCCCGGCGGCCAGGCCCTCCAGCAGCGAGGGGGTGCGCTCCTCGTGGACGTGCAGCTCAAGCTCCGGGAAGCGGTCGCGGACCAGCCGCAGCACGGTGGGCAGCAGGTACGGTGCGACGGTCGGGATCACCCCGAGGTGCAGCGGTCCGGTGAACGGACGGCGGGCGGCGTCGACCTCCTCGGTGAGGGCCTGCAAGGAGGCGAGCACCCGGCGGGCGTGCTCGTGCACACGCTCCCCCAGCGGAGTGACGATCACCTTGCGCGTCGTACGCTCGACCAGCTGCGCGCCCAGCGACTCCTCCAGCGCCGCGACCGCCCCGGACAGCGCCGGCTGACTGGTCCCGGTGGCGGCGGCGGCCTCCCGGAAGTGCCGGTGCTCCGCCACCGCGACGAAGGCCTTGAGCTGGGCGACCGTCGGTGTGCGCGGGGTACGGACTGTGGTGCTCCCCACAGCCGCCTCGGGTTTGGCGGCGGCGGCCCCGCGCCGGGCGGGCCGAGAGAGGGGTGGTTCAGTACTGATAGCAATCTCCGATCAGACACATCAAGTGTAGCTATTTCCCTGATCAGTCCACGATGTGGAATGGTGGGTGCCGTCCGGAATCCGGACAAAACTCCCCGCAGTCTCATCCTCAGGAGAAGCGAACGTGCTCACGATCGGCGACAAGTTCCCCGAGTTCGACCTCAAGGCCTGTGTCGACCTGGATGCCGCGAGCGCCTTCGCCGACATCGACCACAAGACCTACGAGGGCAAGTGGAAGATCGTCTTCTTCTGGCCGATGGACTTCACCTTCGTCTGCCCGACCGAGATCGCCGCGTTCGGCAAGCTGAACGACGAGTTCGCCGACCGTGACGCCCAGATCCTCGGCGTCTCCGGCGACTCCGAGTTCGTGCACCACGCCTGGCGCAAGGACCACAAGGACCTGCGCGACCTGCCCTTCCCGATGCTGGCCGACATCAAGCACGAGCTGATGCGCGCCTGCGGCGTCGAGGGCGAGGACGGCACCGCCCAGCGCGCCGTGTTCATCGTCGACCCGAACAACGAGATCCAGTTCGTCATGGTCACCGCCGGCTCCGTCGGCCGTAACCCCAAGGAGGTCCTGCGGGTGCTGGACGCCCTGCAGACCGACGAGCTGTGCCCGTGCAACTGGAACAAGGGCGAGGACACCCTCGACGCCCAGGCCCTCCTGGCGGGCTGACCCATGGCCCTCGACGACCTGAAGGCCGCCCTTCCGGACTACGCCAAGGACCTCAAGCTCAACCTGGGCTCGGTCATCGGCAACTCCGACCTCCCCGCCCAGCAGCTCTGGGGCACCGTGCTGTCCTGCGCGATGGCCACCCGCAGCCCCGGCCTGCTGCGCGAGCTGGAGCCCGAGGCCAAGGCCAACCTCTCCCCGGAGGCGTACACCGCCGCCAAGGGCGCGGCCGCGATCATGGGGATGAACAACGTCTACTACCGGACGCTGCACCTGCTCTCCGACAAGGAGTACAGCACGATGCGGGCCGGTCTGCGGATGAACATCATCGGCACCCCGGGCGTCGAGAAGATCGACTTCGAGCTCTGGTGCTTCGCCGTCTCGGCCATCAACGGCTGCGGCCAGTGCCTCGACTCGCACGAGGCCGTGCTGCGCAAGGCCGGCGTCGACCGTGAGGTCATCCAGGCCTCGATGAAGATCGCCGCCGTCCTCCAGGCCGTGGCCGGCGTCCTCGACTCCGAGGCCGCCCTCGCCGACGTCAACGCCTGACCCACCCGCACCACCCGAGGGGCCCCTCCGCACGGAGGGGCCCCTCGGCGTTTCCGGCCCCAGGCAAGCCCAACTCGGCTACAGTGCAAGGCGATCCGTGCACGACATTCGGTCCGAGGGGGAGCCGCGATGTCCGACCATCCGGAGAACGGCGGGGGCTTCCGTGCCAACCCGGACGAACTCCAGCAGACCGGTGGCACCGCCCTCGAAACGGCCGGGCAGATCCCCGGTGAGCTCAAAGCCCTGCTCGAGGCCTCGAACCAGTCCGCCTCCGGACTGGCCGGCCTCCGGTGCGGCACCGCACTCGGCGCCTGCACAAACGCCTGGAACACCCTGCTGACAGACCTGCACACCACGTTGGGCCGACAGGGCCGAGGCCTGATCGACGCGGGCCTCGGCTACGGCAGCACCGACCAGCAGATCAGCACGGCGTTCGGCCCGGACACCCGTACCGTCCCGGCGGGCCCGACCGCACAGCAGAAGCACAACTTCGTGCTGCACTTCGGTTAGGGGGCGACCGCATGGACCTCGCCACACTGCGCGACACCGACCTGAGCCACCTGTACGCGGCGGCCGATGCCTACGACAAGCTGCACAGCGCCTTCGGGCAGCACGTGGACACGTGGCGCGATGCCGTCGACGGCCGCATCGCGGCCGCCGACTGGGCCGGCCCCTCCTCCGACGCGGCCCGGCCGGCGCTGCGCCGCAGCACCGGCGAGCTGAAAGCCGCCCACAGTGAGATCGGGCAGATCGGCAGGAGCATCCGCGTCGGCGCCGACGCACTGGCCCTCGCCCAGTCCGCGCTGCGCACGGCATTGACCGACGCGCAGAAGGCCGGCCTGTCCGTCGACGCCCACGGCGCGGTCTCCTGGCCGCCCGGCAGCTACGCCGACCAGCACGACCCCGAGTACCGGAGGAGCTGTGAGCGCGTCGCCAAAGCCCTCGCCGCCCGCATCTCGACCGCCCTGACCGAGGCCGAAGCCGTCGATCAGGCCATCGCCGCCCGGCTCCAGCACTACGTCGATCGTGCCCAGGACGGCACGGGTCTCGACTCGGGCGCCGCCCTCAGGGACCGGCTCGACCCCACCCTCGCCCCGGACGGCCTGCTGCTCGGCAGCGTCCCCAAGGACGATGCACCGCCCACCGAGGTCAATGCCTGGTGGAATGCGCTGCCCCCCGACAAGCAGCAGTGGCTCATCCACGAGCACCCGGACCTGGTCGGCAACCGCGACGGCGTCCCCGCGGTCGCCAGGAACCAGGCCAACCGGATCCTCCTGCCGAGACTGATCGCCGAGTACGAGCGGGGTGGCCGGTCGTCCGATCCGCACGACGAGCTGAGGCTGGCCGGGTACCGCAGGATCGCCGAGCGACTGCGCCGGACCGACGGAACGGAACCGCCGGTCTTCCTGCTCGGCATCAGTGGGGAAGGCCAGGGGCGCGGCATCATCTCCTTCGGCAACCCCGACACCGCCGACGACGTCACCTCCCTGGTCGGCGGCCTGGGCACCGACCTCCAGCGCATCGGCGGCGGCGACGCGGACCGGGCGAAAGCCGTGTACGACGCGGCCCAGCGCGCCGACCCGACCCGCAGCACCGCGTCCATCGCCTGGCTGGGGTACGACGCGCCGCTCAGCTTCCCGGAGGCCGGCGACCTGAGCCGCGCGCAGGGCGGCGTCGACGCCTACCGCAGGTTCCTCGAAGGGCAGCGCGTCACCCACCAGGGCGCACCGGCCCATGTCACGGCCGAGGGCCACAGCTTCGGTTCGCTCCTGGTCGGCCTCGCCGCGAGGAAACCGACCGGGATCGCGGCCGACGACGTCATCCTGGTCGGCAGTCCCGGCACCGACGCCTTCCACGCCTCCGAGTTCTCCGTGGGAGCCGATCACACCTACGTCGGCGCCGCCTCCTGGGACCACATCTCGCACCTGGGCTGGTTCACCAGGGATCCGGCGAGCGTCGACTTCGGCGCCCACCGCTTCGCCGTGGACGGCGGGTCCCCCGACTTCACCGCGCACTCGTCCTACTGGGACGACGGCCCGGGCGAGGACCGCACCTCGGTCGACAACATCGGACGGATCGTCAGCGGCCACGCCAGCCGGATCACCCCGGCGGCCGGACGTCATGACTGACCTTCGCCCCGGCACCCCGCGGGAGCCGCGGCAGCCACAGTCCGGCGGAGGCTGGTGGACGGTGCTGGTCACCCTCCTCTGGGCAGCGGTCTGCCTCGTCGCGGTGGTCTGGACGGCGTTCGCCTCCGAGGCCCCGCCCTGGCACGGGTACTACGGACTGCTCTGGGCGGTGGGGCTGCCCTGGAGCGGTCCGGTGCTCGGGGCCGTGCTGACCCGCAGGGCGCTGCGGCGCGGTTCGCCGGGCCGCTGGCACTGGGCCGTGCGGGAGGCCGTGGTCGCGACCGGCGCGGTGGTGGGGCTGGCGGTCGTGGCGGCCGGCGCCGCCGTACTGTCCGCCCTGTCCGCCCTCGGTCAGTCGGCGGCCGGCTGAGCCGCCGGCCGGGTGGCGGCCGTGCGTTCGGCGGCCTCGCGGGCGGCTTCGAGGGCGGTGAAGACCGCCTGGCCGGCCTCGTTGCGGCGGCGCAGGTGGCCGACCACGGTGTTGGTGACGGCGATCAGCGGCACGGCGACGACCGCGCCGCCGATGCCGCCGATGATGCCGCCGGCCGCGACGCCGAGGACCACGCCGAGCGGGTGGACCCGGACGGCGCGGCCGAGGATGAGCGGCTGGAGGATGTGGCTCTCCACCTGCATCACGGCGATCAGGACGACCAGCACCATCAGCGCCGTCCACGGCCCCTGGGTGACCAGGGCGATCAGGACGGCGACCGTGCCGGTGACGAGGGCGCCGACCAGCGGGACGAAGGCGCCCAGGAAGATGATCACGGCCAGCGGCATGGCCAGCGGCACGCCCAGCAGGTCGACGCCGATGCCGATGCAGAGCGCGTCGATGAAGGCCACGCAGACGGTGCCGCGCACGTACGCGGTGAGCGTGGTCCAGGCCTTGGGCCCGGCTCCGGCCATCGCGAAGCGGGACTGCCGGGGCAGGCCGCGCAGCGCCCAGTTCCAGATCCTGGAGCCGTCGTAGAGGAGGAAGAAGGTGGTGAAGAAGGTCATCAGAAGCGCGGTCAGGATCTCGACGGCGATCTGCGCGCCGGTGATCGAGGCCGAGGTGAGCTGATCGGTGTTGGTGGTGATCGCCTTGGTGATCTGGTCGGCGAAGTCCTTGATCTGCTGCTGGGTCAGGTGCAGCGGCCCGGTGATCAGCCAGTCCCGCAGCTGGTTGACGCCGTCCTTCACCTGGGCGGTGACGTCCGGCAGGTTGGTGGACACCTGCCAGACCACGAACCAGCCGACCAGTCCGATCCCGGCCAGACCGCTGAGGAAGACCCCGCCGGCCGCGAGCGAGCGCGGCACCCCGCGCCGGCGCAGCCAGGAGACCGAGGGCTCCAGCAGCGCGGTGATCAGCAGCGAGGCCAGCACCGAGAAGGCGACCAGCCGCAGCATGTCGACGACGTAGAAGACGACGTAGAGCGCGGCGCCGAGCAGCAGCAGCCGCCAGGTCGACTCGGCGGCGACCCGCAGGCCCCACGGCACCGCCTCGGCGGGGGTGGCGGGCCGGCCGGGGTGGTACTCGCGGCCGAATCCGCTGTGAGCGGGGGGCGTGGCCGTCACGGTCGCGGGCGCCGGGGGAAGGGCCGGGGCCTCGGCATCGGCCTCGGCCGCGGGCGCCACCCCGGCGGCGAGCGGCGCGGCCGCCGGCGCGGGGTCGGTGCGCGGCACCGGGACGGGGCCGGGCGCCTCGGCGAGGGCCGGTACGGGGAGCTCGTGCGGGTCGGCCGCCATCGCGGCGCGCCGGCGCCGTTCGATCACGGCGGCCGCACTCGCCACCACGGCCATGCCCTTGGCCACGGCCTTGAAAGCCTTTCCGCCCCGCGCCATCCTCGCTACCACCGCTTCCCTGCCGGATCCGCCGAGCCCGGCGGCAACGCCGTGGGTCGCACCACGGCCGTCAGGGATGACGCTACCCGGCGGGGACGGGGCGAGTCCGCCCGCCGTGGGGTTCGGCTTCGATCGCTTCACCCCACGAAACAGGACAAAACGCCAGGTTCCAGGTGGTTTCGCCCCGGCGCGACGGGGGAGGACTTCGAACGGGATACCGAGTCGTCCCATCGGGCCGACCGGTGCCGTAGGGCCCGGTCGTCCGGATCAACCCATCCATCCCATGTGAGCCAACCGCCGGCGGACCGGCCGGTGCGGGGAGCTACCAGGACCCCTCCCCGCGCCCCGCGTCCGCACCAGGACCGCACCGCCCGTGGGCGCCTTGGTCAGCGCAGCCCGGGCGGCGCGGCCCGCCCTTTCCCGGCCGCCCCACCCGGCGCGCCCGGGAACGCCGCGGCCCCCGGCTGCTCGTCGAAGGGGACGAGCGGCCGGAGGCCGCGGGGAGTCGCGCCACCCGGGGGCGGCGGGTCCTCCTAGTACCAGCTGTGGGCCTGCCAGAACGACCAGGCGCCGCAGGGGCTGCCGTAGCGGCTGTTCATGTAGCTGAGGCCCCACTTGATCTGGGTGGCCGGGTTGGTGCGCCAGTCGGCACCGGCCGAGGCCATCTTGGAGCCGGGCAGCGCCTGGACCAGGCCGTAGGCGCCGGAGCCGCTGTTGGTCGCGGTGTAGTCCCAGCCGCTCTCGCGCTTCACGATCTGGCTGAAACACTGGAACTGGGTGTCGTTGCCGACGATCTGCCGGGCCATGTCCTGGACGGAGCCGGGGCTGACCGAGACGGGGGGCGCGCTGTTGTCCACCGCGGACATCGCCGACCGCGCCTTGGAGCGGTTGGCGGCGGCGTCGGCGGCGGCCCGCTGGTCGGCGGCGGCCTTGGCGGCCTTGTCCGCGTCGGCCTTGGCCTGGGCGTCGGCCTTCGCCTGGGCGTCCGCGGCGGCCTTCTGGCGCGCGGCCTCCTCGGCGGCCTTCTGCTCGGCGGCAGCCTTGGCGGCGGCGTCGGCGGAGGCCTGCTGGGCGGTCGCCTGCTGGCCGATGTTGTCACTGATGGCCTGTGCCTGGGAGCCAGAGGGGACTTCGGCGAGCAGGGTCGCGCCGGCGACGTCGACCGTCTGCGTGGTCTTGCCCTCGCTGCCCGAGGCCATGCCCACGACGGCACCGACAGCGGTGACCGCGGTGGCAGAGGCCACAGCAACTCCCCGGACCGAGATCCGAGTCACATGGATTCCTTCCAGCATCGCCCACGCGTGACCGTGCGGACGCAACATGCCCCTTGGCACGGACCTCCGCAGGTGCTCTGGTCACGGGAGGTACTGGCCCGGCGTCCGGTCGGATTGCGGCGACCGGGCGTTGGAATCGGGCGGCGTACGGCTCAACGGTCTTCAATTGTGTGTCCACCGACCGGAGTTGGCGGACCTTCCGGGGCCGGGCCTCCGACGGGCGGAGGTCCTGCCGCGCCGTACGCGGGGCCTGACAGAACCCACACCATGCCGCACCGGGCACTGTCGACGCAATTCCCGCCTGCGTGGCGCATGTCACATTCACCGTACGGAAGTTCTCCGGACAGAAAGCACTCGATGTGATGAAAGGGACGGGGCCCGCTCCGTCAGGAGCGGGCCCCGTACAGCAAGTTGAACCTATTGTCCGACTATGTCCCGTTCAGGGACGGTTCACGGGTGGATGTCCTCCAGCATCTCCGTGACCAGCGCCGCGATCGGCGACCGCTCCGAGCGGGTGAGCGTGATGTGCGCGAAGAGCGGATGCCCCTTCAACTTCTCCACCACGGCCACCACGCCGTCGTACCGGCCGACCCGGAGGTTGTCCCGCTGCGCCACGTCGTGGGTGAGCACCACCCGCGAGCCCTGGCCGATCCGGGACAGCACCGTCAGCAGGACGTTCCGCTCCAGCGACTGGGCCTCGTCCACGATCACGAAGGCGTCGTGCAGCGAACGCCCCCGGATGTGGGTCAGCGGCAGCACCTCCAGCATCCCCCGGCCGATGACCTCCTCGATCACGTCCGGGGTGGTGACCGCCGAGAGGGTGTCGAAGACCGCCTGGGCCCAAGGGCCCATCTTCTCCGCCTCGCTGCCGGGCAGGTAGCCGAGCTCCTGGCCGCCGACCGCGTACAGCGGCCGGAAGACCATCACCTTGCGGTGCTGCCTCCGCTCCAGCACCGCCTCCAGCCCGGCGCACAGCGCCAGCGCCGACTTGCCCGTCCCGGCCCGGCCGCCCATCGACACGATGCCGATGTCCGGATCGAGCAGCAGGTCCAGCGCCACCCGCTGCTCGGCGCTGCGCCCGCGCAGCCCGAAGGCCTCGCGCTCGCCGCGCACCAACCGGACCCGTCCGTCGCCGGTGACCCGGCCGAGTGCCCGGCCGCGCTCCGAGGTGAGCACCAGACCGGTGTGCACCGGGAGCTCGTCGACCCCGTCGATGTCCACGGCGGCGTCCTGGCCGGCCGCGAACAGCGCGTCGACCTGGTCGGCCGCGACGTGCAGCTCGGACATGCCCGTCCAGCCGGAGGTGATCGCGAGCTCGGCCCGGTACTCCTCCGCGAGCAGGCCCACCGAGCTGGCCTTGATCCGCAGCGGGAGGTCCTTGGAGACGACGGTGACGTCGTAGCCCTCGGCCTGGAGGTTGCGGGCGACCGCCAGGATCCGGGTGTCCGCCTCGCCTCCGCCCGCCCGGTAGCCGACCGGCAGTATCGAGACGTCCGAGTGGTTGAGCTCCACCCGGATCGTCCCGCCCAGCTCGCCCACCGGGATCGGCTCGTCGAGCCGGCCGTGGCGGATGCGGTAGTCGTCGAGCAGGCGCAGCGCCTGGCGGGCGAAGTAGCCCAGCTCGGGGTGGTGGCGCTTGGCCTCCAGCTCGGTGACGACCACCACCGGGAGGACGACCTCGTGCTCCTCGAAGCGGGTCATGGCGAGCGGGTCCGCCAGGAGCACGCTGGTGTCGAGAACGTACGTGCGCCGGTCTGGTGTCCGGCGGCTCTTGGAACTGACCACTAGGCCTCCAGAGCGGATGACCCTGCGTCATCCGCGGCAAGCCGGCCCCCGCTGCCCCGGTGGCCTCGGGACCGGACTGACTGGAGTATTCCCAGGCGGGGAGCGGTGCATTCGCGCCCCCGGCGAACTGACGGATCATTGCCGGTGAACGTTTGGCCTCGCGCGCGGCCCGGGTAGGCCAGGCCTACGGCGGTCATTTCGCCCGGACGCACGGCCGAGGGGCCGGGATCCGCTCGGGGAACGGCCGCTCGGGCGCCCCCGGCGAGCCCGGCGGGAGGCCCGGTGGGCCCACCGGCGGGCCGGGCGGGCGCCGGATCAGAGGCCGAGCCGCCGGTGCCGCTGTTCGAAGGCGCGCAGCGCGCGCAGGAAGTCGACCTTGCGGAAGGCCGGCCAGTACGCCTCGCAGAAGTAGAACTCGCTGTGGGCGCTCTGCCAGAGCAGGAATCCGGACAGCCGCTGCTCGCCCGAGGTGCGGATGATCAGGTCCGGGTCGGGCTGGTTGGCGGTGTAGAGGTGCTCCGAGATGTGCTCGACGGTCAGGATCTCGGCCAGTTCCTCGATCGGGGTGCCGCGCCCGGCGTGCTCCTGGAGCAGCGAGCGGACGGCGTCGGCGATCTCGTGCCGGCCGCCGTAGCCGACCGCGACGTTGACGGTGATGCCGTCGATCCCGGCGGTCTCCTCGGCGGCGCGCTTGAGCACGTCGGCGGTGTGCTGCGGGAGCAGGTCCAGCGCGCCGACCGGGTTGACCCGCCAGCGGCGGGCGGCGGCCAGGCCGGTGACGGCGTCCTCGATGATGCCGAGCAGCGGGACCAGCTCGTCGGCGGGGCGGTCCAGGTTGTCGGTGGAGAGCATCCACAGGGTGACGACCTTGACGTGGGTCTCGTCGCACCAGCCGAGGAACTCGCTGATCTTGTCGGCGCCGCGCTGGTGGCCGTACGCGGTGGAGCCGCCGGCGGCCTTGGCCCAGCGGCGGTTGCCGTCCAGGATCACGCCGATGTGGTGCGGGGTGCGCGCGAGGTGGACCTCGACCCGTCGGCCGTAGAGCCCGTACAGCCCGCCCAACAGGGTGCGCAGCCCCGGCGTCCGTTCGGCGACATCGCGCAGACCCATGGTTTCCCGGCCCCTCCGTACTCGTTCAGGCTGGTGCGTCACCGCCCCGGCGCAGCCTACTCCCGCGCGCAGGCACGCGGTAAAGCCGCAGGTAGCGGTCTGGTCACGGTCCTGTGCGAAGTCTGTCGCGACGGGCGCGTCACGGCCTGCGGGGCGGTGTGCCGGGGGTGGACACGGAACGGTCTCCGATTCCTTAAGGGAGCCGTAAGCCGGATGTTGCGTCCTTGACGACCGGCAATGGTCTAGTCCAGCTTTTGACCCGAGGCGGAACGAAACGATCCCGCCCCCCGGAGTCACCCGCGGACCTCCCCTCCCCCACACGCGGCCGCCGCGCCCCCCACCGCGGCGGCCGCTCCTCCCCCAGGAGCGTCACCCCATGGCCCGTACCCCGCAGCAGCCCGCGCACCGGCGCCGGCGCAGCCCCCTCCCGGCCCTCGCGGCCGGCGCCACCGCCCTCGCCCTGGCCGGCGGCGGCCTCGCCCTCTTCGCCGGCGGCGCCAGCGCGGCGGACGGCAACCTGGTCGGCAACGGCGGCTTCGAGAACGGACTGGCCGGCTGGTCCTGCACCGGCGGCGCGACCGCGGTGTCCTCGCCGACCCACTCCGGCACCGGCGCGCTGCAGGCCGCCCCCGGTGCGAGCGACACCGCGGAGTGCACCCAGACCATCAGCGTGCTGCCCAACACCAGCTACACCCTGAGCGCCTGGGTGCAGGGCCCGTACGTCTACCTCGGTGCGCGCGGCACCGGCGGGACGGACCCGTCCACCTGGTCGAACCAGAGCAGCTGGAACCAGCTGACCAGCACCTTCACCACCGGGGCGAACGCCACCAGCGTCACCGTCTACCTGCACGGCTGGTACGGGCAGGGCGCCTACCTCGCCGACGACGTCGCGCTGGTCGGACCGGGCGGCACCTCCACGCCGTCCCCGACGGCCACCCCCACCCGGACGCCGACCCCGACGCCGACGGCCACCGCCACGGCGACCCCGACCCAGACCCCCACCGCGACGCCCACCGCGACGCCTACCGCGACGGCCACGCCGACCCCGACCGCCACCACCCCGCCGGCCACCGGCCTGCCGGCCCACGCGGTCACCGGCTACTGGCAGAACTTCGACAACGGCTCGACCCCGCAGCGCCTGGGCGACGTGCAGAGCGCGTACGACATCATCGCGGTCTCCTTCGCCGACGCCGTGCCCACCCGGACCGGCGCGATCAGCTTCACCCTGGACCCGGGCCTGTCCAAGGCGCTCGGCGGCTACACCGACGCCCAGTTCCGCGCCGACATCAAGGCCAAGCAGGCGGCCGGCAAGAAGGTCGTCCTCTCCATCGGCGGCCAGAACGGCGCGATCACCGTCGGCGACGCCACCGCCGGGGCGAACTTCGCCGACAGCGCCTACGCGATCATCAAGGACTACGGCTTCGACGGCATCGACGTCGACCTGGAGAACGGCGTCCAGGCCGGCCCGCTCGGGGCCGCGCTGCACTCCCTGCAGGCCAAGGTCGGCCCCGGCTTCGTGCTGACCATGGCCCCCGAGACCATCGGGATGTACAGCACCTCCGGCGCCTACTTCCAGCTGGCGCTGGCCACCAAGGACATCCTGACCGTCGTCAACACCCAGTTCTACAACTCGGGCGGGATGAACGGCTGCGACGGCAAGGTCTACAACCAGGGCACGGTCGACTTCATCACCTCGCAGGTCTGCACCCACATCCAGGGCGGCCTGCGGCCCGACCAGGTCGGCATCGGCGTCCCGGCCTCCGCCAAGGCGGCCGGCGGCGGCTACGTCGACCCGTCGGTGGTGAACAACGCGCTCAACTGCCTGGCCACCGGCAACAACTGCGGCAGCTTCGTGCCGCCGGCCAAGTGGCCCACCATCCGGGGCGCGATGACCTGGTCCACCAACTGGGACGCCAACAACGGCAACGCCTTCTCCAACACGGTCGGCCCGTTCGTCCACAAGCTGCCCTGAGCCGCTTCCAGGCCCAACTCCCCTCGGCGCGCCACTCCTTGAGGGTGGGGCCGGCGCGCCGACGGCGGGGCCCGTCGTACCGGTCCGGTACGGCGGGCCCCGCCGCTACCGCGCCAGCACCGCGGTGAGCGCACCGAGCAGCAGGAAGGGGCCGACCGGGACCTCCAGTCCGCGCCACGGGCTCCGGCGGACCAGCAGGGCGGCGACCCGCAGGGTGCCCCACAGGCCGGCGAGCACCACGGCCGCGGCCAGCCCACCGATCGCGACCCACCAGCCGTACCAGCCCAGCAGCCCGCCCAGGGCAAGCCCGAGCGGTGAGTCCCCGGGGCCCAACGCGCCGATCTGGACGGCGACTTCGAGCAGTGCGCCGACGGCCAGCGCGACCAGCAGGCAGCGCAGCAGCACCCCCGGGCGCCCCTCGGCCAGCGCCGCCACCGCCAGCAGCACGGCCACCCCGGCCAGCAGCGGCCCGGTCAGCCGGTACGGCAGCCGGCGCACCCGGGCGTCGGTGAAGCCGAGCGCCACCCCGAACGCGCCCGCCCAGGCGAGCGCCGCCGCCTGCGGGCCGTCCGCCGCCCAGGCGACCGCGACCGCGACCGCCGCGGCGACCGCCTCCACCGCCCCCGGCCCGGCCCCCAGCCGCCCCCGGCAGCCCGGGCAGCGACCGGTCGGCGGCAGCAGCCGCCCCACCGGGCGCCCGCACAACGGGCAGGCCTCGCACCAGGGTTCACCCTCGGGCACGGCGAAGCGGGCGACCAGCGCGCGCAGCACGGGAGCCAGCAGGAGGGCGACCAGCACCGCCCCGGCCACGACCGTCACCACCGGCACTCCCCCTTCTCCTTGTCAGCTTCGCTCTGTCGGCTTCTCTCCGGCGACCGACCGGCCCCATCTTCCCGCCCGGGGCGGGCGGCCGGTGTGCCGTCCGTCTCGTTCCGGCGGAGAATCCGCCGCAGGGATCGACGGCGTTCCTCGCATACGCGAGCATTCCGGACATCCGGGCAGCGGTTTGGAAGGCCGTTCGACACCCCCGCCTGGTGATCCAAGGAGGCCCTTCCGGGCTCGGCGAGCCGTCCCCCCGGACACCCGGCGCCGGGCCCCGGCGTGCCCCTAAAGTAGGCAGGCATGCAGGTCATCCAGTCCAGCAAGCTCGCCAACGTCTGCTACGACATCCGCGGCCCGGTGCTCGACGAGGCGATGCGGCTGGAGGAACAGGGCCACCGCATCCTCAAGCTCAACACCGGCAACCCGGCCACCTTCGGCTTCGAGGCGCCCCCGGAGATCCTCCAGGACATCCTGCGCAACCTCGCGAACGCGCACGGGTACGGCGACTCCAAGGGCCTGCTCTCGGCCCGCCGCGCCGTGGTGATGCACTACGAGGAGCGCGGCCTGCACGGGCTCTCGGTCGACGACGTCTTCCTCGGCAACGGCGTCTCCGAGCTGATCCAGCTCGCCATGACCGCGCTGCTGGACGACGGCGACGAGGTGCTCGTCCCGGCGCCGGACTACCCGCTGTGGACGGCCTCGGTCTCGCTGGCCGGCGGCACCGCGGTGCACTACCGCTGCGACGAGCAGTCCGAGTGGTACCCGGACCTCGCCGACATCGAGGCCAAGGTCACCGACCGGACCAGGGCCATCGTGGTGATCAACCCGAACAACCCGACCGGCGCGGTCTACCCGCGCGAGGTGCTGGAGGGCATCGCCGAGATCGCCCGCCGGCACCAGCTGGTGGTCTACGCGGACGAGATCTACGACAAGATCCTCTACGACGACGCCGAGCACGTCCCGCTGGCCACCCTGGCCCCGGACCTCTTCTGCGTCACCTTCAACGGACTGTCCAAGGCGTACCGGGTCGCGGGCTTCCGCTCCGGCTGGATGGTGCTCTCCGGCGACCGGCAGCGCGCCCGCAGCTACGTCGAGGGCCTGACCGTGCTCGCCTCGATGCGGCTGTGCGCCAACATGCCGGCCCAGCACGCGGTGGCCGCCGCGCTCGGCGGACGACAGTCGATCAAGGACCTGGTACTGCCCGGCGGCCGGCTGCTCGCCTCCCGCGACGCCGCGTACGAGCTGCTCAACCAGATCCCCGGCGTGAGCTGCGTCAAGCCGAAGGGCGCTCTGTACGCCTTCCCCCGGCTGGACCCGAAGGTCTACAAGATCAAGGACGACGCCCAGATGGTGCTGGACCTGCTGCGCTCCCAGCGCATCCTGCTGGTCCAGGGCACCGGCTTCAACTGGCCCGAGCCGGACCACTTCCGACTGGTCACGCTGCCGCGGCCGGAGGAGATCACCGACGCGGTGACCAGGATCGGCGACTTCCTCAGCGGCTACACCCAGCCCTGACCCCTCCTGCCGGAGGGGCGCTTTCTCCCCACAGGAGGGGGAAACACTACGGCCGGAGTCCCGGCCCTGGTGGTCTCCTTGGTCGGGGAAAGACCACCCGGCGGAACTCCGGCCGTCCCGTCACTCGGTCGGCGCGCGGTTCGTGCCGCGCGCCGACCTCTCGCTCGGCTGAGGCTCAGGCTCAGCCGAGGCGCGCGACCAGGCTCCGGTACTCGTCCCACAGCTCCTTCGGGGTGTGGTCGCCGAACAGCTCCAGGTGGGCCGGCACCAGCGCGGCCTCCTGGCGCCAGATGTCGGCGTCCACGGTGAAGAGCAGGTCGAGGTCCTCCTCGGACAGCTTGAGGTCACCCAGGTCGAAGCCCTCGACCTTCGGCAGCACGCCGATCGGGGTCTCGACGCCGTCGGCGGTGCCCTCCAGGCGCTCGACGATCCACTTGAGCACGCGGCTGTTCTCGCCGTAGCCGGGCCAGACGAACTTGCCCTCGGCGTTCTTGCGGAACCAGTTGACGTAGTAGATCTTCGGCAGCTTGGCGGCGTCCGCCTGGGCGCCGACCTTCAGCCAGTGGGCGAAGTAGTCGCCCATGTTGTAGCCGCAGAACGGCAGCATCGCGAACGGGTCGCGGCGCAGCTCGCCGACGGTGCCCTCGGCGGCGGCGGTCTTCTCGGAGGCGATGTTGGCGCCCAGGAAGACGCCGTGCTGCCAGTTGAAGGACTCGGTGACCAGCGGGACGGCGGTGGCCCGGCGGCCGCCGAACAGGATCGCCGAGATCGGCACGCCCGCCGGGTCCTCCCACTCGGGGGCGATGGTCGGGCACTGCGCGGCCGGGACGGCGAAGCGCGCGTTCGGGTGGGCGGCGGGGGTGCCGGACTCGGGGGTCCAGTCGTTGCCGCGCCAGTCGGTGAGGTGCGCCGGGGGCTCCTCGGTGAGGCCCTCCCACCACACGTCGCCGTCGTCGGTGAGGGCGACGTTGGTGAAGACGGTGTTGCCCCAGAGGGTGTCGATGGCGTTGGCGTTGGTGTCCACGCCGGTGCCGGGGGCGACACCGAAGAAGCCGGCCTCGGGGTTGATCGCGTAGAGGCGGCCGTCCGCGCCGAAGCGCATCCAGGCGATGTCGTCGCCGATGGTCTCGACCTTCCAGCCCGGGATGGTCGGCTGGAGCATGGCCAGGTTGGTCTTGCCGCAGGCCGACGGGAAGGCGGCCGCGACGTACTTGACCTCACCGGACGGCGGGGTGAGCTTGAGGATGAGCATGTGCTCGGCCAGCCAGCCCTCGTCGCGGGCCATGGTCGAGGCGATGCGCAGCGCGTAGCACTTCTTGCCCAGCAGGGCGTTGCCGCCGTAGCCGGAGCCGAAGGACCAGATCTCCTTGGTCTCCGGGAAGTGCGAGATGTACTTGGTGCTGTTGCACGGCCACGGCACGTCCGCCTCGCCCTCGGCGAGCGGGGCGCCGACGGTGTGCACGGCCTTGACGAAGTCCCCGTCCTCGCCGAGCTGCTCGAGCACGGCCTTGCCCATGCGGGTCATCACGCGCATCGACACCGCGACGTAGGCGGAGTCGGTGATCTCGACGCCGTACGCGGCCAGCGGGGAGCCGACCGGGCCCATCGAGAAGGGCACGACGTACATCGTGCGGCCCTTCATCGCGCCGCGGAACAGGCCCTGCTCGCCCTGGAAGACCTCGCGCATCTCGGCGGGGGCCTTCCAGTGGTTGGTCGGTCCGGCGTCCTTCTCCTGCTCGGAACAGATGAAGGTGCGGTCCTCCACGCGCGCGACGTCGGACGGGTCCGAGGCGGCGTAGTAGGAGTTGGGGCGCTTCTCCTCGTTCAGCTTCTTGAAGGTGCCCTGAGCCACCAGCAGGTCCGCGAGGCGCTGGTACTCCTCGTCGGAACCGTCGCACCACTCGATGCGGTCCGGCTGGGTGAGCTCGGCGATCTCGCTCACCCAAGCGAGCAGCTGCTTGTGGCGGGTGGGCGCGGATGCGCTGAGAGCAGAGATCTCGTACGACACGATCGCTCCGTTTCACGCCGTCCCGGCGGGGAGACGGCGTAGCGGTGGTCTGAGGGTGCTTGCAGCGTAGACCCGGCTCCTGGCCCCCAATGCGGCGCTGCGGCGAAATTGACGCATCTTTTACTACAGTAAGTATGATTACTGACCAGTATTGCGTCGTTCACGTCCCGGACGGAGTGCGCGGCGCCACACTCCGATTGCTCCAAAACGTCCAAGAGTGATGAGCACCACTTCCTTACGCATCAGTAACCTACGGTCCCGTAGGTAGCGGGTAGCATGCTGCCCATGACTGCTGCTGCGCTCGCGGAGAGCACTGGGGAGAGCCCGGCCGAGAGCCGGGAGGACAAGCCGAAGTGGCGCGGCTGGCTGCACGCCGCGATGTTCCCCGCCACCGTCGCCGCCGGGATCGTGCTGATCTGCCTGGCCGACTCCACGCCGGCCAAGATCGCCTGCGCGGTCTACTCGGTCAGCGCCTGGCTGCTGTTCGGCGTCAGCGCGGTCTACCACCGCTTCGACTGGGGCCCGCGCGGGGACGCCGTGCTCCGGCGGCTGGACCACGCGAACATCTTCCTGATCATCGCGGGCACCTACACACCGTTCACGATCCTGCTGCTCAACGGCGCCGACCAGCAGATACTGCTCTGGGTCGCCTGGGGCGGGGCGCTCGCCGGAATAGCCTTCCGGGTGTTCT
Organism: Kitasatospora sp. NPDC029367; assembly: GCF_055569135.1. Classification (NCBI taxonomy): domain Bacteria; kingdom Bacillati; phylum Actinomycetota; class Actinomycetes; order Kitasatosporales; family Streptomycetaceae; genus Kitasatospora; species Kitasatospora sp. NPDC029367. Next base: position 37,284 of record NZ_JBVHYH010000009.1, on the reverse strand, counting down.
GGGTCGGCGCCCCGCGCTGGCTGTACACCCCCGTGTACATCGCGCTGGGCTGGGCCGCCGCCTTCTTCCTGCCGGACTTCCTGCGCACCGGCGGCGTCGCCGTCCTGGTGCTGATGATCGTCGGCGGGGTGCTCTACAGCATCGGCGGCGTGGTGTACGGGCTCAAGCGGCCCAACCCCTCACCGCGCTGGTTCGGCTTCCACGAGGTGTTCCACGCCTTCACCCTCGGAGCCTTCATCGTGCAGTACGTCGGCGTCTCACTGGTGGCGTACAGCGCGGCCGGCTGAACCCGGCGCGCCCCGACGGGCGGCCGTCCGGTCCGTGGACCGGGTGGCCGCCCGTTCGGCTGTCCAGGGCCGCTCGTACGCGGCCCGGCCCTGCGGGCGGCGCAGGTACGGCGGGTGGTCAGCGGCACCCGGCTCCGCCTCCGACTCCGACTGGCGGTCGACCGGCTGTGCCTGCTCTGCCTGCTCTGCCTGCTCTGCCTGCTCTGCCTGCGACCGTGAGGAGCGCACCGCCGCCGCGGACTCCGGCGGCTCCGCCCCGGTCCGTCCGCGCGCCTGCCGCTCGTCCAGTGCCTCCCGGGCCCGGCGGCAGCGCTCGCAGTGGGCGGCGTCCGGGATGCCGCGCCGCGGCCGGTGCCCGGCCCGGGACGGCCGCCGGTGCGCCGCCTGCCAGCGGCGGCCGACGTACACCATGACCAGCAGCGTCTCGATCCCGGCGACCACGAGCACCAGTGGCGCCCCGCTGACCAGGTAGGCCGCGACCACGGCCAGCGCGGAACCCACCACCACGACCGCGCCCCACGCCTGGGCCCGCGCCTGCCTGTCGTCACTGTCGGCCACTTCGGCTCCCCTTTCCCGGCGCCGGGCTCGTGGTCGGCTCCTGCCGCCCCACCCCTTCTCCGCTCTCGGCACGCGTCCGGCCAGCACTGACCGATTGCCACATGGTATCTACCGACAGTCACCCGGAGCCGCCCCGAGGCGGCGAACGACAGATCAACGTTGCGTCAATTCCTCGTGCGGAAGCAGCACTTCCAGGACACACCACGGAGAGTGATCGGATCGTCGCACCATTCCTGAATTGACGGTCGGCATCTTTTGAGAGTTACTGTCATTTGACAGAAGCTTTCTCAAATCTCAGCCCCCCTGGAGGTCGCCGTGCCCGCCGACCCGCGCCGCTGGCTCGCCCTGGTCGCCGTCGCCCTGAGCGTCCTGGTGATCAGCTTCGACATGACGATCCTGAACGTCGCCCTCCCCACCCTGGCCTCGCAGTTGCAGGCCACCACCGGGCAGCAGCAGTGGATCGTCGACGCCTACACCGTGGTCTTCGCCGCCGCGATGCTCCCGGCCGGCCTGCTCGGCGACCGCTACGGCCGCCGCCGCACGCTCACCGTCGGCCTCGCCCTGTTCGGACTCGCCTCCGCCGTCGGCATGCTCACCGACTCGCCCGCCACCCTGATCGCCGCCCGCGCCGCGATGGGCCTGGCCGCCGCCCTCGTCATGCCGATGTCGCTGGCGGTCATCCCCGGGATCTTCCCGGCCGGCGAACGCCGCCGGGCCACCGCGATCCTCTCCGCCGCGATCGCCGGCGGCGCCCCGCTCGGGCCGCTGATCGGCGGCCTCCTGCTCCAGCACTTCTGGTGGGGCTCGGTCTTCGCCGTCAACGTCCCGCTCACCGTGCTCGGCATCGGCGCCTGCCTCCTGCTGCTGCCCGAGACCCGCAACCCCGCCGCACCCCGGATCGACCTGCCCGGCACCGTCCTCGCCGCCACCGGCCTCGGCGCGCTCACCTACGGCATCATCGAGGGCTCCGACCGCGGCTGGGCCGACCTCCTGGTGCTCACCACCCTGATCGGCTCGGTGGTCCTGCTCACCGCCCTGGTGCTGCGCAGCCGCCACCGCAGCGACCCGATGCTCGACCTCACCCTGCTCGCCGACCCGGCCTTCCGCTGGTCCTCGGTCGCCGCCACCCTGATCTCGCTCGTCCTGTTCGGCGCCTTCTTCGTCCTGCCGCTCTACTTCCAGAGCGTGCTCGGCGCCGACGCCCTCGGCTCCGGACTGCGGCTGATGCCGATGATGCTCGGCCTGCTCGTCGCCGCCCGGCTCAGCGAACGGCTGGTGACACGGCTCGGCGCCCGCGCCGTGATCACCCTCGGCCTGGCCCTGCTCGCCGCCGCCCTGCTGTTCGGCAGCCGCACCGGCAGCGCCGACGGGTACGGGCGGGCCGCGGCCTGGCTCACCGTCCTCGGCCTCGGCATGGGCCTGGCGCTGATCACCGCCCAGGGCTCCGCCCTGATCACCCTGCCGCCCGCCCGGGCCGGCGTCGGCTCCGGACTGCTCCAGACCCTGCGGCAGGTCGGCGGCGCGATCGGGATCGCCGCCTTCGGCAGCCTGCTGGCCGGGTCCTACCGGGGCGCGCTGGACACCGGCGGGCTCCCCGCGGAGGCCGCGCACCGAGCCGAGGCGTCGGTGGTCGCCGCCGACGCCGTCGCCCGGGAGACCGGGCGGCCGGCGCTCGGCGCCGCGGCACACGTGGCGTACGTGCACGGGATGGGCCTCGTGCTGCTGGTCGCCGGGCTGGTCGCGGCGGTCTCGGCGGTCCTGGTCGCGGCCCGGATGCCGGCCGGGGAACCCACCCGGGGCACCCCCGCCGACCGGCCCGAACCCGCCACCGCCGGAGATCACCGATAATCGGGGCCATGAAGAGCGAGCAGCCGACCGCGGCCCTCCCGGACGCCCCGACCAACCCGGTCCAGGCCCGACTGGAGGCGCCGCTGTCGCTGCGCGAGCGGAAGAAGTTGAAGACCCGGCAGACCGTGCGCCGCGAGGCGTACCGCCTGTTCGCCGAGCAGGGCTACGAGAACACCACGCTCGAGCAGATCGCCGCCGCCGCCGAGATCTCCCCCTCCACCCTCTTCCGGTACTTCGCCACCAAGGAGGACCTCGTCCTGACCGACGAGTACGACCCGGTGATCACCGCCGCCCTGCTCGACCGGCCGGCCGGTGAACCCTTCCTGCGGTCCTGCCGGGAGGCCCTGATCGGCCTGATCCGCGCCCTGCTCCAGCACGAGCGCCAGGAACTGCTGACCCGGATGCGGCTGGTCACCGAAGTCCCCGCGCTGCGGGCCGGACTGTTCCGGGCCGGCAACAGCCCGCACGAGCTCTACCTCTCCGTCCTCACCCGACGGGCGGGCGTCGAGCACCCCACGTACGAGATGCGGGTCACGGCCGCCGCCATCGGCGCCGCCACCGTCGAGGCGGTGCTCCAGTGGGCCGCACAGGACGGCCGGGAGGACATCGCCGACCTGGTCGACCGCACCTTCGCGCTGCTGGAGAGCGGCTTCGCCGGGGTGTGAGCACACGGTGACGGGGCCCGGCTCGGTGCAGAGCCGGGCCCCGTCGCGGTCTCAGCGGTTGCCCCGCCTGCGCCGCAGTACCGCACCGGCACCCACCAGCGCGGTGGCGCCGAGCGCGGCGGCCGCCGTCACGGCCGGGAGCCCCGAGCCGCCGTCCGCTCCGGATGCCGCGGAGGTTCCGGAGGCGTTCAGCTCGTAGCCGCCGCCCTTGCCCTCCCGGTCGTACGCCGAGCCGGGCAGCTTGTCCCCGTACCGCTGGTGCACCAGCTGCTGGTACCCGGCCAGCGACACCCCGTCCGCGCCCACCGAGCGCCGGGCCTCGTCGTCCAGCGGCAGCACCCGGCCGTCCCGCAGCACGTACCAGGCGTTGACCTGCGGCTCCCGGAAGGCCGTACCGCCGCCGCTGCCGGCCGCCTTCGCCGCGTAGTCGCTCTCGTCGCCGCCGGAGGCGATGTTGACGACCCGCCAGGAGTCGCCCTGGCGGACCGTCCAGACCGAGGCGGTCTGCCCGTCCGCCGCGACCACCTTGCTCGCCGTGAACTCCGCCTTCGCCACCGGTGCGCCCGGGGTGCCGGACACGAAACCGGCGTCCAGGGTGTAGACCGGCACGGTGTCACCGGCCAGGCGGGGCGCCGCGTCACTCGCCGCCTTCGCCTCCTCGGCGGCACCGATGGTCAGTTGCTGCGTCGGCGGGACGCCCTTGCGGGCGAAGAAGTGGCCGACCTTGTCGAGTACCGCGGGGTCCTGGACGGCGCTGCGGGCCCCGGCCAGGTCGGCGGCGGGCACCGGTGCGGGGGCGCCGGGTGCGCCGGAAGCGCCTGGTGCGTCGGCCTGCGCGGCCGGGGCGAGCGCCAGCGCGAGGCCGGCGGCGAGCAGGGCGGTGACGGCGGCCCGGCGGGCCGTACTGAGCTCGGTCATGGTCGTCCTCACGCGCCGATCCGGTACAGGGAGTGGGTCCAGGAGAACGTGTTGTTGTTCACGTAGTACCAGTAGTCCGCCCAGTTGTAGCGGTAGTTGGACGGCCACGGGTCGCCCCAGTAGACCCAGTTGTTGCCGGTGTCGTACCCGTACAGGACGTGCATGTGCCCGCCGCCCGAGCTCCACTGGATGCGCGTCTCGATCGGACGGTTGGCGTCCACCTCGGACTGCACCGTGCTGTAGCGCAGGTACCCGGTGACGTACGAACCCGAGTTGATGCCGACCCAGTCCAGCCCGTTCTGCACGTCGGCCAGCGAGGCCTGGCTGTTCGGGCAGCTGGAGTCGACCGAGCGGCCGAACGCGGCGTTGCAGAACTGGTTCTGGCTGTAGTTGTAGCCGAACCAGGTGGCGATGGTGTTCCCGCTCGCCGCCCAGCACCAGTTGGTCTGCTGTTGCTGCTGCATGGTGATGTTGAGCTTCTTGAAGGTGCCGGCCAGATCGGCCGTGCTGCCGGGTGCCGCCGCCGGGCGGGCCTGGTGCGCGGCCCGGTGGAGGGCGGGGGCGGGGGCGGGGGCGGCCGTGGGGGTGGCCGCCGCCGGGGTGCTCACCGCGGCGGTCAGCGCCGGGCCCAGCACACCCAGGGCCAACAGCGAGACCGCGCGGCGCAGCCGTATCCGTGGAACTGGCATGGGGGAATGCCTCCTTGCACGAGTGGAGCGAGGTGCTGTGTGGGGGCGCGGTCCGGATCGCGCCCCGAGCATCGCGCCGCACTCCGGGCCCGGTCAACGGCCCCGGAAGGGCCCCGACCGCGGTGTGAACGGGCCCGCGCGGATGTGAACGGCACCCGGGAAACCCCGGCGCGAGCTGCCCGGACCGGTGACAAACCGCCGCACGGATGTGAATATTCACGGTCAAAACCCGGTCCGTGCCCGCCAGGAGGCCGCCATCCACCGAAGCGACCCAGCCGACCTCGCCGCCGCCCTGCGCACCGGCCCGTTCCACCTCGCCCTGCGCACCGCCATCGCCACCCGCGGCCTCACCCTGCACCGCATCCGCCGCCACCTCGCCCTGCGCGGCGTCAACGTCGGCCTCACCAGCCTCAGTTACTGGCAGCAGGGGCAACGACGGCCCGAACGTCCCGAATCACTGCGCGCCGTCGCCGCCCTCGAAGACGTCCTCGACCTCCCCGAACACTCCCTCACCCGGCTCCTCGGCCCCCGCCGCACCGCTCCGGCCGCCGGACCCCCCGTCCGCCCCTACCGCGACCTGATCTCCCCGCCCACCGCCGTCGACGGCCTGCTCGCCACCCTCGCCGGCCCCCGCGACACCGGCCTGCACACCATCACCCACATCGAACGCATCCGCGTCGGCCCCGACCGCCAACTCACCCGCCGCGACTCCCAACACGCCCTGCGCGCCCACCGCGACGGCATCGACCGCTACCTCGCCCTCCACCAGGGCGACCCCGGCAGCGACACCGCCCTCGTCGGCGTCCGCGCCGAGGAGAACTGCCGCCCCGGCCGCATCCGCCGCGACCAGGCCCACCACCTCCTCGCCGCCGAACTCCTCCTCGACCGGCGCCTGCGCGCGGGCGACACCCACCTCCTCGGCTACGGCTTCGACGACGCCCCCTCCCCCACCCCCAGCTGCGAATACGTCCGCGGCTTCAACTCCGGCGCCGGCCAGTACGTCCTCCAGATCACCTTCCACCCCAGCGCCCTCCCCGTCCGCTGCCACCGCATCGCCCTCCACTCCCCCGGCGCGCCCCCCTACGAGACCGAGGAACTCACCCTCGACGGCCACCACTGCGTCCACCTGGTCGCCACGGCGATCCGGCCGTGCATCCTGGGCATCCGGTGGGACTGGGAGTGAGGCGGAGCGGTCAGTGCGACCAGTACGGGTCGTCGAGGTCGGGGGCGGGAGCCCGGCCGGTCTGTCGCTCGCCGATCGGAGGGGCGCCGTAGTCCTTCTCCGGCTGGTAGTGCACCCCGAAGGCATCCGCGCTCAGGGTCACCGTCACGGCCGAGTCGGCCGTGACCGTGGCCACCGAGATCGTGAACAGGGTGTCCCCGCGCCCGGAGCAGTGAAGCTGGGTGTAGTGCGTCGCCTGGCTGCCCGTGGTGGTGTCGGACCGCCGGCAGTCCCCGTTCCAGAACCGCGCCATCCCGTCCAGCAGCACCGGGACCTTCGAGGGCGCCACCTTCGTCCGGGCCGACGCCACTTCGCGGACATCGGAGCGCAGGCTCGGCTCGCCGTCGGCGTGCTCCTGACGTCGGTCCACGACGTAGAAACCGCCGGAGTAGGACAGCGGCGGGGTGATCGCTGCCATGGCCGCCCGCAGGGTCCCGTCGAGTCGCGCCTTCGCCTCACTCGGGCTCAGCAGGTCGGCGCCCCGGTCCATCAGGGCCATCGGACCGTACCCGTTGTGGAACAGCCCCACCCCGGTGGCCAGGACGACCACCGCCGCCACGGAACAGCCCAGTACGCGCCGCGGCCGCTTCACCCGCGTTGACCCTGCAGTTTGACGCCCCCGCTGCCCGTGACGACGGCCGCGATGTTGTCCAGCGAGGGCCCGCCCCGCCCGTTCAGGTACTTGGTGTGCGCGTCGATGGGGTTGCCACGGCTCCAGTCGTCGACGGTGAAGCGGTTGGCACCAAAGTGCTTGCTGGACGGATCCCGTCCGTACCAGCGCTCGTCCGGGTCGAGGCTGAACTTCGACGGGGCGTGCGTCACGACGTCGTTGTCAGCGGCACCCACCCAGACGTGACCGGCAGGCATCCTGAGGTCAGCGGCCTTGTCCACGCCGACACCCGGGCTGCCGATGAAGACCACGTCGTCCGGCGGCACGTAGGGCGATCCCGGCTGGGTGGCGAGCTTGGTGGCCTGGCCGACCAGGTAGGACCCGTAACTGTGCCCGACCGCGGTGACGTGCGGGGGCTGGGTGCCCTCGTGGCTCGCCCGCACCCCGCTCAGGAAGTTCGCGTACGCCGGGGCGCCGTCCTTGCCCGCCTTCGTCGACGCGGCGCCGAGGTCCATCCCCGGCGAGTCGTAACCGAGCCAGACCACCGAGGCGACGGAGTGGCCGGCCGGGGCCTTGCTGCTCGCGGCGCGGTAGAGGTTCAGACCGTTCTCCGCCTCGTTGGTCCCGTCGTTCTCCCCGGGCCCGAGGCTGGCCATGGTGGTGGTGATCCCCGGAACGTACGCGGAGATGTCGGTGGCGGTGTCGGGGTTCCCGTAGGAGAGGATCGCCCGCCCTTGGCCCTCACTTCCGAGACCGAGCAAGTAGATCGGCGGCTCCCCTGTGTGCTCCGAGAGGCGCTTGTCGATGGGCCCGTAGAGCGAGAGGTAGTGCTTCTCGCTGGCGTTCAGGTCCCCCGGCTTCTTGTCCCTGATGTCCCTCATCAGGGAGTCCAGTTGGTCGCGGTTCACCCTGTCCCGCACCTCCGCCGGAATGCCGTCCAGATTCCCGAGCGCCTCCGGGTGGTGGCTGAGGAACCACTGCTGGCCCTGCGGATCGAGCCCCTTCCACCAGAAGTTGACCTCGGTGGCGGGCGCGCCCTTGAGCGGCATGCTCCGCCGCCACTCCGGGTTGGACGCATCGCCGAACTGTTCCATGTACGCGTCGGCGCCGGCCGTCTTCTCGTCCAGGCCCGACTTGTCCTTGGCGTGCCCGGCGAACCTGTTGAGCCCGGCGGTCAGGGCGTCGTCGGCCTCGGCCGCGTCGGCCAGCGCCTTGGCGATCTGCTTGCTGATCCCGTCGGCGGCCGACTTCTGCTTGGCCTCCCAGTCCGGCGCCTGGTACGGGTTGGTCGACGCGGGCCAGCTCACGGCGCCGGCGTCACTGACCGTGAAGCCCTTCGCCTGTGCGTCCGACAGCGCCTTGATGAGCCTGCCTTGGGCCAATGTCATGGCGTCGGCGCAGTCACGGATCTCCTTGCCGATCAGGCCGAGCTCCGTCACCGCCGCACGCATCTTGCCGGTGAAACCGTCGAGCACCGGCATCGCGGCGTCGGCCGCCGGTCCCGACCACTGGGAGCCGTGGGCCCGGTCGGCGGTCCCGCTCTTCCAGTCCGTGGCGTGTTGCGCCATGGCCTTGCACAGCGTGTCGTACGCCCCCGCCGCCGTGTACAGGTCCGCCGGTTTGGCGTTCCGCAGGCTTGCGATGTCCATCCCCGCACCCCCTGTGTGCCCTGTGCCCCCCACGACACTCACAGCTACCATAACGTCCGCGGCCGACACGGATGTCAGGGGGAAACCGATGGGACAGGACCCGGGATTCACTGTCAAACCAGGCGAGTTGACCGCCGCCGGGAACAACGCGCTGACGGTCGCCGGCAAGGTCCCCGAGGAGACGGCGAAGCTGGCGGAGCCGAGCGCCACGGCCGCCGGGTGCCTGGCCGGGTGGCAGAGCGGGGCGGCGCTGACGGGGTGCAGCAGCGCGTGGAAGACCTTGCTGGACGGGCTCGCCGCCGACATGAAGGCCGCCGGGGGCCACCTGATCACCTGCGCGCACGACTACCAGAACGCCGACCACCTGCCGCCGCCGACCACGGCGGCGGCCCACGACCCCTTCGAGACGAAGGTGGTCGGGGTGGCCGGCGTCCATCTCACCAGGGACGCCTGACGCCTTCCGCCTTTCCGCCTCCCACCTCCCCGGTAACGCGCAACTCCGTTACGGCGTAAGGAAGTCCACCACCAGGCAGTCCTCCACCGGCCGGTAGCCGATCTGCTGGTAGATGGAGTTGCTGGTCGGATTGGCGAGGTCGGTGTAGAGCAGCACCTCCTCCGCCCCCAGTCCGAGCACATGGGCGGAGGCGGCCGCGGTGACGGCGCTCGCGTAGCCGCGGCCGCGACGGTCGGCGGGGGTGTAGACCGGGCCGATGCGGGACATTCCGGCGAGCACGGGGCTGGTGGCGGCCAGGGCGACGGGGGTGCCCGCGTCCTCCCAGAGGTGGAGGCCGCCGGAGGCCAACTTGTCGTCCACGGCCCGGGCCGCGTCGGAGGGGGTGACGTCGACCTCGCTCATGAACTCCTCGTACCAGCGGATGGCCAGTTCCCGGTCGGCCGGTCCCGCGAGCCGGGGCCGGCCGGCGGGCGGGCGCGGCGGGTCGGTGAGCCGGCCGAGCCGGTAGAGCCGCTCCTCGACCCGGACGGACTGTTCGGTGCCGGTGGCGGCCGTCCAGGCCTCGGCGAAGGCGCGGACCGGCTCGGCCCCGCCGCCGACTCCGGCGACCTCGGTGAACCCGGGGCCGGCCTCGGCCAGTCGGACCGCCAGCTCGGCGGCCCGGGCCGGGGGCATGGCGGAGAGCCTGGGGGCGAACGGCGGGGTCTGCAGGAACGCGCCTTCGACCGGGCCGCCCGGTGCGGTCTGGCACCAGCCGAAGACCGGCGGCTGCTCCCCGAACGTGTCGAGGCCGGATCCGGCGAGCCGGTGGGCGACGGTGAGCAGGACGGTGTTCTCGGCCGGGTGGGCCGCCAGGAAGTCGCCCGCGTGGCGGCGGAAGTCGTCGAGCGAGGTGCTGAGCGTCCAGGTCATGGCCCATCCTCACCCCGCTCGACGCCCACGCGCCAACGGTTATTCGCCTACGACCGCAACGGCGCCGAGCCGTTCGCCGAGCACGGCCGGATCGGTGGTGGGCACCTCGCAGGCGAAGTGCCGGCAGACGTACGCCGCGGGCGCCCCGCCGACCAGCGGGCGGTCCGCCAGCAGCGGCACCTCGGTCTCCCCCGGCGCACCCACCGCCACCACCGCCCCGGGAGCGGTCCCGAGCAGGGCGGCCCGGCGCAGCGCCGCGGTGGCCGGGTGGTCGGCCGGGCCGACGACGGCGACCTCGCGCGGCCCGTCGAGCAGGGCCTCGGCGACGGCGAGGCCCCAGCCGATGAACCGGGGGGCCCGGCCGGCCAGGGCGCCGACGATGCCGAGGGCGCGTTCGGCGGCGGTGCGGTGCCGCTCGGAGCCGGTGTACGCGGCGTAGCCGAGGAGGGCGCCGGCGGCGGCGGTCCAGCCGGAGGGGGTGGCGTTGTCGGTCGGGTCCTGGGGGCGGCGGATGAGTTCCTCGGCGTCGTCGGCGGTGTCGTAGAGGGCGCCGGAGGCCTCGTCGGTGAAGTGCTTGAGCACGGTGTCGAGCAGGCCGCCCGCCAGCTGGAGCCATTCCGTCTCGCCGGTGACGGCGTAGAGGGCGAGGAAGCCCTCGGCGGTGTCGGCGTAGTCCTCCAGGACGCCGGCGTTGGTGCCGGGGCGGCCGTCCCGGGAGGTGCGCAGCAGCCGGCCGTCGGGGGTGAGGTGGACGGCGAGCAGCAGGTCGGCGGCGCGTTCGGCGGCCTCGACGAGGTCGGGGCGCTCCAGCAGGGCGCCGGTCTCGGCGAGGGCGGCGATGGCGAGGCCGTTCCAGGCGGCGACCACCTTGTCGTCGCGGGCGGGTGCGGGCCGGGCCGCCCGGGCCTGGAGCATCCGCTGCCGGATCTCCTCGTACTCGGCGAAGTCCGCCGGGTCGGTGAGGAGTTGGAGCACGGAGGTGCCGTGCTCGAAGGTGCCTTCGGCGGTGACGGTGAACAGCCGGGCGGCGGTGGCCGCGTCGGCCGGGCCGAGCAGGTCCACCAACTGGCCGGGCTCCCATACATAGTAGGCGCCCTCGGTGGAGACGCCGGTCTCCTCGTCGAGGCTGTCGGCGTCCAGGGCGGACGCGAACGCGCCTTCGGGCGTGCGGAGTTCGCGCAGCAGGAAGTCGGCCGTGGACAGCGCGACCCGGCGGGCGAGCGCGGAGCCGGTGGCCCGCCACAGGTGCAGGTAGGCGCGCAGCAGCAGGGCGTTGTCGTACAGCATCTTCTCGAAGTGCGGCACCACCCAGCCGGCGTCCACGGCGTAGCGGGCGAAGCCGCCGCCGAGCTGGTCGTGGATGCCGCCGCGGGCCATCGCCTCGGCGGTGCGGGCGGCCATCTCCAGGGCGGCTTCGGAGCCGGTCCGGGCATGGTGGCGGAGCAGGAACTCGATCACCATGGCCGGGGGGAACTTGGGGGCGCCACCGAAGCCGCCGCGGGCCTGGTCGAACTCCCGGCCGAGGGTGACCAGCGCCTGGTGCAGGTCGGCCTCGGCGGGCGGGTGGTGGGCGCCGGCCGAGTAGACGGCGGCGCGCTCGGCGAGGTCGACCCGGATCCGTGCGGCGACCTCGCCGACCTCCTCCCGCCGGTCCCGCCAGGCCGCGTCCACTCCCTCCAGCACCTGCCGGAAGGACGGCATCCCGTGCCGCGGGGCGGGCGGGAAGTAGGTGCCGAAGTAGAACGGCTCCTTGCCGGGCGTGAGGAAGACCGTCATCGGCCACCCGCCCTGCCCGGTCGCCGCCTGCACGGCCTCCATGTACACCGCGTCGACGTCCGGCCGCTCCTCCCGGTCCACCTTGACCGCGACGAACCGCTCGTTCAGATACCCGGCGAGCTCCGCGTCCTCGAAGCTCTCGTGCGCCATCACATGGCACCAGTGACAAGCCGCGTACCCGACGCTCAGCAGCACCGGCACCCCCCGCCGCTCGGCCTCCGCGAAGGCCTCCGGCCCCCACTCCCACCAGTCCACGGGATTGTCGGCGTGCTGCTGAAGGTACGGGGAGGTGGCATCGGCCAGGCGGTTCACCATGCGGGGAGTATCCCAGCAGCCTGCTGCCCTGCGGAGACCATCTCTCCGAACACGCCGGGGGCGACCACGACGGACGGCGCCCTCATCTGACTGGGCTTGAAGATCGTCTTCGCCCACGACATCACTCTGCCCACGGCCTGAGCGCGAAGCTCGCTCTCTCCGACCCGCTACAGGGCGGGCCGTAGGCTGGTACGAATCATGACCGGAACGTCGGCGCCAGCACGCGATGCTCCTCGGCGGCCTCTGGCGTGTAAGGGCAGTGGCCCGCACCGACCAGCAGATGGACCCACCAGCGACTTGCCGCCGTCCTGGGCGCTGCCGACACCACCGGCTTCCACCACGGCCCTGCCTACTTCGCGCTCTGGACGCTTGCCATAGCGATCCCGTCTACGTCGTCCGCCTGTGCGCAACCGCCTTTGAACACTGCCTGAGCGCACATCGAGCGTGACATCACACGAGAAGACCGGACCCGCTGGCATATACCCCCGACGCCCCAGAGTGGCAGCCCACAGGCCTTCCCACTAGAGACAGGGCAGACCGCTCTCTCAGAGGCGCTCGACCGACCCCATCATGAAGCTCCGGGCGCATACGCACACACTCGCCTCCCGTGAGAACGCCTAGCGCTGGGGCTCACTGTCCCGACCATCGACGGCGATTCACACCCAGCGGAATGGCGCTCCTCTCACCAGCCCCCTGTCGCCTCCGCTGGCGCGACGCGACGCGCCAGCGCGCGCTCGCCGCACCCCTGAACCTCACAGTACGCACCTGCGGCTCTCCAGGGCGCGCCCGCAACCGCACGACATGAACTCAAACAGCCACTATCGATCACATAGCGCATCTCTTAGCTCACCTGAATACTTGAAACTGACCACTTCCACAACGTTTGGCAATAGAGAGCATGAACGCCAAGCCTTATGCAACACTGACCAACATGACGTCGCTTCAAGCGTTTCCGATCACGTCTCACATCATGGACATTTCACCAGGTGTCGCCGCAGAGATGCTGACTCGCAATCATGAGAATCGCCGCTTGGATAGGAGCACCGTCGCACTCATCCGGGACGCGATCCAGAGGGGAGAATGGCTCGTCAGCCATCAGGGGATCGCCTTTGCAGGCTCCTGGGAGGACAGTCGCCTACTGGACGGACAGCATCGCCTGGAAGCCATCCGTCAGTCGGGGCAAAGCGTTCCAGTGCTCGTGTTTGAGAATGTTCCCGTCGAGACGTTCTCGGTGATGGACACCGGACGCTCTCGCTCGGCAGCGGCAGTCCTCATGATGCAGGGCGAAAATGATTCGGCACTGGTGGCTGCAGCTATCAGGCATATTCACCTCTTCAAGAAAATGCCTGATGCGGAGTGGAAAGGGCATTCCTCTCGGGTCACCAATACCCAAGTACTCACCTTCCTGGATGCGAACCGAGAGAAGGTGGCGAAAGCCTGCGAGATCGCGCGACTCATGAGCAAAGATCGACTCATCATCCCTACGGTCGCAGCAGTCGGCTACTACACCACAGCCGAAGCATCGCCGAACGTGGATCAGGAGTCCTGGGTGCGTGGTGTGACCACAGGCGCCGACCTCTCACCAGGGGATCCTCGACTCGCTCTTCGAAACGCGCTGATTTCGCTGGGAACAGGATCCAGCGGCCGACGCCGCAGCGACTCCCGCGGACAACTGGGCCTTTACCTGAAGGCATGGAACGCCTGGGTACTCCAGAAACCGGTCAAGCAGCTCCGTTTCCAGCGCGGAGAAAGGATGCCCCAGCCTGTACAAGTGCTTCCCAGGGATCTCTAGATCGCCGCGGATTATGACAGGACGCGGAGGCGTTGAAGCTCGAACACCACAGCAACGATGGGCAGCAGCGTTTCGCACGGAGATTCGAGCATTCGGCTCAGGCGATAGCCGCAACGTAGCCGTCGTCGAAGTAGATGGCCTGATGCAGGCGCCCTCCGAGGGCAGCGGCGTATCGGGCAAGCACATCCTGGCTGGAGATACGTCCCCGCTCGATTTGCGAGACTCGCCCCTTGGTGACCCCCATGCGGTCAGCAACCTGCTGTTGAGTGAGCCCACGGGACCGCCGCAGCTCCGCAAGGCGGTACCCGGTCACCTCGGCGAGAAGCTCCTCCCGCCCCGCCCGCACCGCCTCTTCGCCACCAGCCCGGGCAACGTGCTCAGCACGAATGTCCTGCCAGCGTGTGTAGCTGCTCACGGCTGTCCTCCCTCTATCTGGGCCCGTTCCTTGACGTAGATCTCGTACCGCTGCTCAGCCAGGGGAACCGCCTCCTGGTACCACTCACTCCATCGCCCCGACTTGTCGCCGGCGACCAGCAGGATGCTGGATCTCCACGGATCGAAGGCGAAGAGGATCCGGACCGTGCCCGGCCGCAGTTCCTTCAGGTTCGCCATGAATGAGCCCCGAATAGTGTCCACGAGGGGGCGTCCCAGCCCTGGACCGCCCTCGGCCAGCGCATCCAGCGCCTGGACCACCCTGGCGTGCGCCTGCCCGTCAAGGCCGTCGATCCACTCACGCACCTCATCGACAAGGAAGATCTGCCATTCGTCGCCCACGAGAGAAGTATAGCGATACCTATACCTCACTCGTGGGCGACGAACGGAGGACTACTGCGTTTGCGAGTTCACTGGCACCAGTGACAAGCCGCGTACCCGACGCTCAGCAGCACCGGCACCCCCCGCCGCTCGGCCTCCGCGAAGGCCTCCGGCCCCCAGGGCCACCAGTCGACCGGGTTGTCGGCGTGCTGCAGCAGGTACGGCGAGGTCGCGTCCGCGAGACGGTTCGGCATGCCGCCCATCCTCCCGCATGACAGGCCCCGCAGGCGTCAGGCCGCCCCGCCGGGCCGGCTTCCCCAGGGCCGGGCCGGCTTCCCCGCGGCCGGGCGGGTGGGGGCGCCGCGCCCCCACCCGGGGCCTAAGACACGCCCTAACGGCCCCGGGCGGGAGGGGCTACTCCTTGGGGGCTTCCGGCTCCTCCGTGAAGTCGACCTTCTTGAACTGCCGGTTCATGGACTTGGCCAGGAACCACGTCGCCACGGCGAGGGCGGCGAAGACGACGAAGCCGAGGAGACCGGGGGTGACCTTGGCGTCGTCGACGGCGAGGTCAGCGGCGAGGTGGACGAGGTTCACGGGGGCGCTCATATCTCTATGGTGGCCCGGCTCACGCCGAGCCGGGCCGTCGGGGGTGGGTCAGTCGCGCGTGTCGGCGGCCTCGGCCGCCAGGCTGGGGGTGCGAAGTCCGGCGAACAGGTCGTCCTCCGGGAGGTCCACGTCGATCAGGGTACGGGCGAGCTCGTAGTCCTCGGTGGGCCAGACCTCGCGCTGGACGTCGAGCGGGACGCGGAACCACGGGCCGTCCGGGTCGATCTGGGTGGCGTGGGCGATCAGCGCGCGGTCGCGGGTCTCGAACCAGTCGTCGCAGCGCACCCGGGTGGTGATCTCGCGCTCCTGGCGGCCGCTCTTCTCCCAGCCCGCGATCCACTCGCCGTACGGGGAGTCGTGCCCGTGCTCGGTGAGGTACTGGTGCAGGGCGCGGATGCGGCCCATCGGGAAGCCGTGGTTGTAGTAGAGCTTGAGCGGCTGCCAAGGCTCGCCGGCCTCGGGGTAGGCATCCGGGTCGCCGGCGGCGTCGAAGGCCAGCATGGTGATCTTGTGGGTCATGATGTGGTCCGGGTGCGGGTAGCCGCCGTTCTCGTCGTAGGTCGTGATGACCTGCGGCTTGAACTCGCGGATCAGCCGGACCAGCGGCTCGGCCGCCTCCTTGACGTCCTGCAGGGCGAAGCAGCCCTCGGGCAGCGGGGGCAGCGGGTCGCCCTCCGGCAGGCCGGAGTCCACGAAGCCCAGCCAGGCCTGCTTGACGCCGAGGATCGCCCGCGCCTCGTCCATCTCCTTGCGGCGCACCTCGTGGATGTTCTCCTCGATGTACGGGTCCCCCTGCAGCTTGGGGTTGAGGACCGACCCGCGCTCGCCCCCCGTGCAGGTGGCCACGAGCACGTCCACACCGTGCTCGACGTACATGGCCATGGTGGCCGCGCCCTTGCTGGACTCGTCGTCCGGGTGGGCGTGCACCGCCATCAGTCGCAACTGCTCAGTCAACGCCTTGCGTTCCTTCCACATCGTCGGGCGTTCCGCGAAGTCCGGTCTGCCCACCGTACGAACCGCTCACTTCGGGACCGCGTCGCCGCAAGGCCGGCCTGCGCCGGTCTCCGGTGCGGCCGAGCCCCGCCCCCGCCGGACCGGCCGCGGGCGTGCCCCTCCTATAGTGACGGACTGGAGGTCCGTCGCATTCCCCGCACCACCCACGCGGTCCCTCCCGAGGAGAGGACGGAGTCCGATGACTGCACAGAGCACCGCGACGCAGCTGCCCGAGGGGCGCTACGGCCGGAGGGGCGACGGCGAGTCGGACCGTCGGCTCAAGGTGGTCGGCGCGGTCTGCGGCGTGCTCGGCCTGGGGCTGATCGCCTGGCTGGGCGGCTCCTACCTGCTGCGCGAGTCGAAGATCAACGGCTCGGTGCCGACCTTCCAGGTGCTCTCCGACTCCGAGGTCCAGCTGCACCTCACCGTGCGCAAGAGCGACGGGACGGCCGGCACCTGCACGGTCCGTTCGCAGGGCGACGACCACGCGGTGGTCGGGGTGGCCGACTTCCCGGTCCCCGCGGCCGGGTCCAGCTACGAGGCCACTGTCACCCTGCGCACCACCGCCCGCGGCACCACCGCCGAGCTGCTCGGCTGCACCCCGGCGAAGTAGGCGCGGTAGCGGCGGAGCACCCGGGGACACCCGGCGGAGCGGGCCCGGAGCGCCCCCGAGGCATATTCGCCCACCGGAACGGGCATCCGTAGGAAGTCCCGCAGCCGGTTGCCGTACACCATGGCGCAATGCCGCCGTCAACGCCGCGACAACGGCCCTCCCGCTTGTCGGCAGGACTTGTTAGGCTCGTGGTTTCGCCCCTTCCGCACCGGATGGTACGGGAGCGGGCGTTGCTTTGTAGTTACGACCAATATCATCGTCGACCCTGCTGACGACTCACACCCTCAGCTCAGCCCCAGCACCTACGAGGAGCACCCGTGACCCAGACCAGCGAGAACGTGACCTGGCTCACTCAGGCCGGCTACGACCAGCTCAAGGCAGAGCTGGATCACCTGACCGGGCCCTGGCGCATCGAGATCGCCCAGAAGATCGAGGCGGCGCGCGAGGAGGGGGACCTCAAGGAGAACGCCGGCTACCACGCGGCCAAGGAGGAGCAGGGCAAGTACGAGCTGCGCATCCGCCAGCTGACCCAGCTGCTGGAGCGCGCCAAGGTCGGCGAGGCCCCGGCCGACTCCGGTGTGGTGGCCCCGGGCATGGTCGTCACGGTCGCTTTCGACGGTGACGAGGACGACCTGATGGAGTTCCTGCTGGCCTCGCGCGAGGTCGCGGGCTCCGACAACATCGATGTCTACTCGCCGCAGTCGCCGCTGGGCCGCGCGATCGACGGCAAGAAGATCGGCGACGAGGCCACCTACGAGCTGCCGAACGGCAAGCCCGCCATGGTGAAGATCGTCAAGGTCGTGCCGCACGCCGGCTGACCCGACCCTGAGCAGCACCGCCGAGGGGGGGGGGGGGGGGGGGGGGGGGGGGGGGGAGAAAACCCCCCCCCCCCCCCCCCCCCCCCCCCCCCTCACCCGTCTCCGGCCGACGGAGGCGAGAAGCCCGGGGCTGGGTCCGGAACCAGGACCGGGACCGGAAGCGCCGCCGCTCAGCCCGCCGCCGAGCGGTACTTGCGCACCGACAGCCACGAGAACACCGCCGTGATCACCACCGACCAGAGCACCGACACCAGCGCCGCGTGCTGCATCGGCCAGGCGCTGTCCACCGGCCCGACCTGGTTGCCGAAGAGGTCCCGGCAGGCCTGCACGGTCGCGCTGAACGGGTTCCAGTAGGCGACGCCCTGCAGCCACCCCGGCATCGAGCTGACCGGCACGAAGGCGTTGGAGATGAAGGTCAGCGGGAACAGCCAGATCAGCCCGGCCGAGGTGGCCGCCTCGGGGCTGCGCACCGAGAGGCCGATCAGCGCGCCGATCCAGGAGAAGGCGTAGCCGAGCAGGAGCAGCAGCCCGAAGGCGCCGAGCGCCTTGAGCAGCCCGTCGTGGATCCGCCAGCCGACCAGCAGCGCGACCAGCGCCAGCACGACCAGCGTGAAGGCGGTCTGGCACAGGTCGGCGAGGGTGCGGCCGACCAGCACCGCGGAGCGGGCCATCGGCAGCGAGCGGAAGCGGTCCACCAGGCCCTTGGTCATGTCCTCCGCGATGCCGGCCGAGGCGCCCGCGACGGCGAAGGTGACGGTCTGGGCGAAGATGCCGGCCATCAGGAACTGGATGTACGTGTGGGAGCTGGAACTCGTCCCGGGGATCTTGATCGCCCCGCCCATGACGTACGAGAACAGCAGCACGAACATGACCGGCTGCATGAGCCCGAACACCACGATCTCGGGGATCCGGGACATCCTGCGCAGGTTGCGCTTGGCGACCACCCAGGAGTCGTGCAGGGTCGCGGACAGGCCCCGGCGGGGCGTCGGCATGGCCGCGCCGATGGCGTGCTCGGTGGCGGTGCTCATCTCAACGCTCCGTTCCGGCCACGACGGCCTGCTGCTGGTCGGGCCCCTGGCCCCCGCCGTCGGCGCCGTCCCCGCCGTCGCCCGAGGAGCCGCGGCCGCGACCGCCCCGGCCGCGGCCCTTGGCAGCGCCGCCGTCCTCCTCGACCGACTCGGCGACGTGGCCGGTGAGGGTGAGGAAGACGTCGTCCAGGGTCGGACGGCGCAGGCCGATGTCGTCGATCTCGATGCCCCGGCCGTCCAGTTCGCGGATCACGTCGGCGAGCACCCGGGCGCCGCCGCTGACCGGCACGGTGATCCTCCGGGTGTTCTTCTCCACCGCGGGTTCGCCCAGCGCGTACCCGGACAGGGCCGCGACCGCGTCCGTGACCAGGCCCGGGTCGTGCACCACGACCTCGATCCGCTCGCCGCCGATCTGCGCCTTGAGCTGGTCGGCGGTGCCCCGGGCGATCACCCGGCCGTGGTCGACCACGGCGATGTCGTGGGCGAGCCGGTCGGCCTCCTCCAGGTACTGGGTGGTGAGCAGCAGCGTGGTGCCCTGCTCGACCAGGGTCTCGATGACCTCCCAGAGCGCGAGCCGGTTGCGCGGGTCGAGCCCGGTGGTCGGCTCGTCCAGGAACATCACCGGCGGCCGGACGACCAGCGCGGCGGCGAGGTCGAGGCGGCGGCGCATGCCTCCGGAGTACGTCTTGGCGGTGCGGTCCTTGGCCTCGGTGAGGTTGAACCACTCCAGCAGCTCCAGCGCGCGGGCCTTCGCGCTGCGGGTGCTCATCTGGTAGAGCTCGCCGACCATGGTGAGGTTCTCGAAGCCGGTCAGGTATTCGTCGACCGCCGCGTACTGGCCGGACAGCCCGATCCGGCTGCGGACCTCGTTGGGGTGCTTGAGGACGTCGACCCCGGCCACCACCGCGCGGCCGGAGTCGGGACGGAGCAGGGTGGTGAGGACGCGCACGGTGGTGGTCTTCCCGGCGCCGTTCGGGCCGAGCAGCCCGAGCACCGTGCCCTCGGGGACGTCGAGGCTGACGCCGTCCAGGGCTCGTACGTCGCCGAAGGTCTTCACCAGGTTCTCGGCTTGGATGGCTGGCGCCATGGCCTGCCTCATCTCCTCGGACGAATGGAGCGATCTGTCCCACTTTGCCCCCCGTTCGGGCGCATGGGCGACTCGGTTCTCGGCCACCGACACAGAACGCGATGTATCGCGAGCATGGCAACTCGCGATACATCGCGTCAAGCGAATTCGAGGAACCGCCCGCGGGGCTCAGCCGGAGACCACGTACCCCGCGTCCCGCAGCTCCCCCACCACCAGCGCGCAGTGCTCCGGCCCCTTGGTCTCCAGATGCAGGTCCACCTCGACCTCGGTGAGCCCCAGCCGCGGGTCGATCCGCACGTGCGCGACGTCCAGCACATTGGCGTCCACCGCGGTCAGCACCCCCAGCAGGTCCGCCAGCGAGCCCGGCTTGTCCGCCAGCCGCACCCGCAGCGACAGGTAGCGCCCGGCCGCCGCCAGGCCGTGCCGCAGCACCCGCTGCATCAGCTGCGGGTCGATGTTGCCGCCGGAGAGCACCGCCACCACCGGGCCCTCGAACGAGTCCGGCTGTTCCAGCAGCGCCGCGATCGGGGCCGCCCCGGCCGGTTCGACCACCAGTTTGAGCCGCTCCAGGCTGAGCAGCAGGGCCCGGGACAGCGCGTCCTCGGAGACCGTGCGGATGCCGTCCGCCAGCGTGTTGACCACCTCGAACGGGATGTCCCCGGGACGCCCGACCATGATCCCGTCGGCCATCGTGGCGAAGTGCTCCAGCGAGACCGGCCGCCCGGCCGCCAGCGAGGGCGGGTACGCGGCCGCGGCCGCCGCCTGCACCCCGACCACCCGGACGTCCGGCCGCAGCGGCTTGACCGCCGCCGCGATCCCGGCCAGCAGCCCGCCGCCGCCCACCCCGACCAGGATGGTGCGCACCTCGGGGCACTGCTCGAGGATCTCCAGGCCGACGGTCGCCTGGCCGGTGACCACGTCCCAGTGGTCGAAGGGGTGGATGAACACCGCGCCGGTCGCCTCCGAGTACCGCTGCGCGGCCTGCAGCGCCTCGTCCACGGTGGCGCCGTGCAGCCGGACCTCGGCGCCGTACTCCCGGGTGGCGGCGACCTTCGGCAGCGGCGCCGCGACCGGCATGAACACGGTCGAGCGCACCCCCAGCAGCGAGGCCGCCAGGGCCACCCCCTGGGCGTGGTTACCGGCGCTCGCCGCGACCACCCCGCCGGCCCGCTGCACCGGCGAGAGCCCCGCGATCCGCACGTACGCCCCGCGCAGCTTGAAGGAGCCGGTGCGCTGGAGGTTCTCGCACTTGAGGTGGACCGGCGCGCCGATCAGCCCGGACAGGTGCCGGCTCCCCTCCATCGGGGTCACCCGGGCGACCCCGGCGAGCATCTTCTGGGCACCGCGGACGTCGTCGAGGGTGATCGGCCAGTTGTGCATGAGCCCAGCGTAGGTCCGCCGCCGCGGCCAACCCGGGACGTCGGGCCTGTTCCCGGGCCCGCTCCGCCCGCGTACGCTGCTGCTTCTGAGCTTCTCTCACCGCATGACGATCGTGAGCCGCGATGACGACGACCTCGCCCCAGGCCACCGACCGAACCGAGCCCGTGCACACCCAACTCCAGTACCAGCTGGCGGTGTTCGCCCGCCGGATGGAACAGGTCCGAACCTCCGGCGGCGGCCTGGCCGCGCTGGACCGGGCCGCCTACCTGCTGCTCGACCGCCTGGAGCGGCACGGGCCGGCCAACGTCAAGGCGCTGGCCGACGCGCTCGGCGTGGACTCCTCCACGGTGACCCGCCAGGTCGCCCCGCTGGTCGCGGCCGGGCTGGTCGGCCGGGTGCAGGACCCGGCCGACCGCCGCGCGGTGCGGCTCGCGCTGACCGCCTGCGGCACCGGCCGGCTCGCCGAAGTCCGGGACGGCCGGGCCGAGTTGACCCGCCGCCTGACGGCCGACTGGCCGCCCGAGGAGCAACAGGCGTTCTGCGCCCTGCTGGCCCGCTTCAACCTCGCGATGGAGTCGTACACGGCGGACCAGCAGGGTCAGTGACCCTTAGCCCAGCGCCTGGGTGAGGTCGGCCAGCAGGTCGTCGATCGACTCGATGCCGACCGAGACGCGCACCAGATCGGCCGGCACCTCCAGCGGCGAACCGGCCGCCGAGGCGTGGGTCATCCGGCCCGGGTGCTCGATCAGCGACTCCACGCCGCCCAGCGACTCGCCCAGGGTGAACAGCCGCGCGCGGTTGCAGACCTCGACGGCCGCCTCCTCGCCGCCGGCGACCCGGAACGACACCATGCCGCCGAAGGCCTTCATCTGCTTGGCGGCGATGTCGTGGCCGGGGTGCTCGGGCAGGCCCGGGTAGAGCACCTGGCTGACCTTGGGGTGGCCCGCCAGCAGCTCGGCGACCTTCTCCGCGTTGGAGCTGTGCCGGTCCATCCGGACGCCCAGGGTCTTGATGCCGCGCAGCACCAGCCAGGCGTCGAACGGCCCGGAGACGGCGCCCATCGCGTTCTGGTGGTACGCGACCTCCTCGCCGAGGCCCTCTTCGGCGAGCACCAGCGCACCGCCGACCACGTCCGAGTGGCCGCCCATGTACTTGGTGGTGGAGTGCACGACGGCGTCCGCGCCGAGCGCGATCGGCTGCTGCAGGTACGGGCTGGCGAAGGTGTTGTCGACCACCAGCAGCGCCCCGGCACCGTGCGCGACCTCGGCCAGCCCGGCCAGGTCGGTGATGCCGAGCAGCGGGTTGGACGGGGTCTCGACCCACACCGCGCGGGTGTTGGGGCGCAGCGCGGCGCGGACGTCGTCCAGCTTCTGGGTGTTGGCGACGGAGAACTCGACGCCCCAGCGGGTCAGCACCTTGGCGAACAGCCGGAAGGTGCCGCCGTAGGCGTCGTTGGGGATCACGATGTGGTCGCCCGGCTTGAGGATGGTGCGCAGCAGGGTGTCCTCGGCCGCCAGGCCGGAGGCGAAGGCGAGGCCGCGGGCGCCGCCTTCGAGGGCCGCGAGGCACTCCTCCAGCGCGGTGCGGGTGGGGTTGGCGCTGCGGCTGTACTCGTAGCCGCCCCGCAGGCCGCCCACCCCGTCCTGCTTGTAGGTGGACACCTGGTAGATCGGCGTGACGACGGCCCCGGTCTGGGGGTCTGCTTCCTGACCCGCGTGGATGGCGAGGGTCTCGAAGCCCTGGGGAAGCTGGTGCTCGGTCATGGCTCCGAGCCTAACGGCCGTACCGCCGTGCGCCCGCCGGAATGCCCGGACCTCCCGGACCGGATCCCCGGAGTCGGCCGGGCCGGAATCCGCGGGCCGTCCGGTGCGTTGAATCCTGGGCAACCCTCCCTACCCCGATGGAGCAGGCCGTGCTGTTCAACCGCCACAAGACCTCGCTCGTCCCCGCCGACCAGGCGCTGCCCGGCCGCCCGGCCCCGGCCTTCGCCCTGACCGAGCCGCACACCGTCCTCGGCCACCCGCTGACCGGCCCGTACCCGGAGGGGCTGGAGGTGGCCGACTTCGGGCTGGGCTGCTTCTGGGGCGCCGAGCGCACGTTCTGGCGGCTGCCCGGCGTCTGGACGACGCTGGTCGGCTACCAGGGCGGCTACACGCCGAACCCGACGTACGAGGAGGTGTGCAGCGGGCTGACCGGGCACACCGAGGCGGTCCGGGTGGTGTTCGACCCCGCGGTGGTGTCCTACGAGCGGCTGTTGAAGGCCTTCTGGGAGGCCCACGACCCGACCCAGGGCAACCGCCAGGGCAACGACGTGGGCACCCAGTACCGCTCCGCGCTGTACACCCACTCCCCCGCCCAGGCCGCCGCCGCGGTCGCCACCCGGGACGCCTTCCAGCCCGCCCTGACCGCGCTCGGTCACGGCCCGATCACCACCGAGATCGCCGAGGCCGGCCCGTTCTACCCGGCCGAGCCGTACCACCAGCAGTACCTGTCGGACGCCAAGAACCCCAACGGCTACTGCGGGCTCGGCGGCACCGGCGCCTCCTGCCCGATCGGGGTGGCCCGCACCCAGGGCTGACCGCCCGCCGCCGGACCGCCCCACCGCCGGGCCGGTCAGGGCGCCGGGCGGTGCGGGCGCCCGCTATCCGAGGTGACCGTTGCCGGGGGCGGGCGCAGACTGAAAGGGCCAGCAAGGGCGGCCCGGCCACCTGCCGGCGGCCGGGCCGTTCCTCGTGAGAGGAGTGCGTCATGTCCGGTCTGGTCCGCATGAGTTTCGAGGCTCCCGAGGAGGTCCGCCCGTTCGAGGACGGCTCGGGGGAGCTGCGGCTGGTCAATCTGGACGCCGGCCCGGTCGGCCGGGCCGTGTTCCAGCCGGGGTGGCAGTGGTCCAAGCACGTGAAGCCGATCGCGGGGACGGACAGCTGCCAGGCGGCACACCTGGGGTACGTGGTCTCCGGCCGGATGCGGATCGTCATGGACGACGGCGAGCAGGCCGACTACGGCCCGGGCGACTTCATGATCTGCCCGCCCGGCCACGACGCCTGGATCCTGGGCGACGAGCCGTGCGTGGTCGTGGACTGGCAGGGCTTCACGGACTACGCGAAGCGGTGAGCGCGACCGCCCGCCGCCTCGTACGGGCCGAGGGGCGGGCGGAGACGGCGGCGCAGAGAGTTCGGGCGGGGCGGGAGCGGGTCAGACCGCGCTGCCGGCCTTCCACTCGGCCCAGCTCAGGTTCCAGCCGTTCAGGCCGTTGTCCGGGGCGACCGTCTTGTCCCCCGAGTTCCGGACCTCGACGACGTCGCCGACCATCGAGGACTTGTAGAACTTGTAGCCGTCCGTGCTGCTGTCCTGGGCGCCCTTGGCGTCCTGGAGGCCGACGCAGCCGTGGCTGGTGTTCTGCCCGCCGAAGATCGACGGCGAGGACCAGTAGTTGCCGTGGATGAAGGTGCCCGAGGTGGTGAGGCGCTGGGCGTGCGGCACGTCGGCGATGTCGTACTCGCTGCCCAGGTTGACGGTCTGCGAGTTCATCCGGGTCTGGGTGAACTGCTCGGAGATCACCATCTTGCCGCCCCAGGTGGTGTGCTCGGAGGAGCCGCCGGAGATCTTGTAGACGGCGCTGACCTGGCCGTCCGTGGTGACGGTGAGCTTCTTGGTGGCGAGGTCGGCGACGCTGGTCTGGGCCCGGCCGATGGTGAAGGCGACGTCCTTGGACTGGGTGCCGTAGACGCCCTTCGCGCCCTCGACGTCCTTGAGCCGGAGCTTGAGGGTGACCTTGGTGCCCTTGGCCCAGTACTCCTGCGGCCGGAAGTCGAGGCGGGTGCTGGAGAACCAGTGCCCGACGATCTCGACGCCCGGCTCCGCCATCACGGTGATCGCCGACTGGACGGCCTTCTTGTCCGTGATCGGCTTGCTGAAGTTGATCGAGACCGGCATGCCGACGCCGACCGTCGAGCCGTCCTCCGGGGTGAAGTAGCCGACGAAGGTGTTGGCCGGGGTCGCCGTGGTGAAGCTGGCGTTGGCGTCCGCCTCCAGCTTGTCCTTGTCGACGCCGCTGGCGGTCACCGAGTACTTGGTACCGCTGGCCGGGGCCGCGGCCGAGGTCCAGCTGGTGTTGTCGCTGGAGAGCTGGCCGGCCAGCTCCTTGCCGGTGGAGTCGGTGACCTTGACGTTGCTCAGGGTGCCGTTGGCGATGGTGACCTTGACCGGCTCGCTGAAACTGGCGCCGGTGGTGCCGTCCGCGGGGGTGACGGTGATCACGGCCGTCGAGGTCTTCGGCGCGCTGCTGCCACCGCCGGATCCCGGGGTGCCGCCGCCGTTGCCGGCGCCACCGTTGCCGGAGCCGCCGCTGCCACCGCTGCCGCCACCGCTGTTGTCGTTGCAGGCCGCGAGCAGCAGGACCGGCGCACCGATCAGGCCTGCGAGCACCCCGCGTCGGCTCCAGCTGCCTCCGGCCACCCGCCCCTGACCGTCCCGTGCCGTCACGTCGCGTCTCCCTGCTGATCATCCCGGGCAATTACGGATACAGAAACGCAATCCGGCCGCTCACGGTTCCATCACCGAAGGGTAGGCGATCGTATGAGATGACCCAACTCCCGCTGTTCATGGACAAAACACCCGGTCCGCCGTCGGCGGACCGGGTGTTCACGGGTGGTCACGGCAGGAACGGCCGTTACTCGGCGGACTCCTCCACGGAGTACTCGTCCCACTCGTCGTTCTCGGGGTCGAACTCGGTCTGCGCCGACTCCCAGGTCGCCGAGGCGAGCTCCACGCCCGGGACGTCGCCGAGCAGCGCGACCGGGTCGATGAAGTGGGCGAGCGAACCCGACGGGTCCACCTCGATGGCGTCGACGGACTGGGCGCGCTCCTCGTCGTCGAGGTACTCGTCCTCGGCGACCTGCTGCAGGGCCGCGGCCTTGAGCGCGCCCTCGTCGGTGATCTCCGCGATGAGCTCGATCTTGAGCTTGACGTAGCGCGGCGCGTCGGTCGTTTCAGTGCTGGTCATGCCAGCGAGCGTACGGGAACGGCGGGCCCCCGGCGTGCACGGGAAGCCCAGGGCGCCCGGGGGAAGCGCGGCAGCGGGGCGGCAGGGAGCCGGGGCGCGGGCGGGAGGCCCGGACACACGGAGGGGGCCGGTCCTTCGGAACAGGACCGGCCCCACCGTGCTCCGAACCGGCTCCCCCACCCGGGAGCCGCGGAGCCGCGCCGTGACGGCGCGGTGATCGTCCGTGGGAGCCGCCGCACCCTGTCGACCGGCCGGAGCCGGGCAGGGTCGGGACGACGGCGCCCCCACGGAGGGGCCCCTCCCTCCGAACAACGGTCGGGGAGGGCGGACACGGCGGCCGGGTCAGGACCGTCCGACGTGACCGGAGCCGACCGCGGCCGCCGGGGAGCCGCTCCCGGTGGACCACTGCCGTCTCGCTCGGCGTCTTGCCGTTGACCACCACGATGCCGGAGCCGTGTTAACCGCGTGCTGCGGGCAGGTGACGCCGGTGTACCACTTCGCGCGTGGACGAATCCTCCGAATCCGGCCGCGGGCGGGCGGGGTGAGCGGGCGTCAGTGCGCGCCACGGGTGGTCAGGAAGCCCAGCAGGTCCTGGCGGGTGACGATGCCCTGCGGCTTGCCCTCCACCAGCACGACCGCCGCATCGGCCTTCTCCAGCACGGTCATCAGGTTGGTGACGGTCTCGCCCGAGCCGACCACCGGCAGCGGCTTGGACATCACCTTGTCCAGCGTGTCGGTCAGCTCGATCTCCTTGGCGAAGATGCCCTCCAGCAGCAGCTTCTCCACCACCGAGCCGATCACCTCGCCGGCCATGATGTCCGGGTGCCCGGCGCCCGGGGAGACCACCGGCATCTGCGAGACGCCGTACTCGCGCAGCACCCGGACCGCCTCGGCGACCGTCTCGTTGGGGTGCATGTGGACGAACTGCGGGACGCCGCCCTGCTCGATGCCCTCCTTGCGGACCAGCACCTCGCTGATGTGGGCCTCGTCGGTGGCCGAGGGCAGGAAGCCGTAGTCGGCCATCCAGTCGTCGTTGAAGATCTTCGACAGGTAGCCGCGGCCGCCGTCCGGCAGCAGCACCACGACGACGTCGTCCGGCCCGAGCTTCTTGGCGACCTCCAGCGCGGCCACCACGGCCATCCCGCAGGAGCCGCCGACCAGCAGGCCCTCCTCCTTGGCGAGGCGGCGGGTCATCTGGAACGAGTCCTTGTCGGACACGGCGACGATCTCGTCCGCGACGCCGCGGTCGTAGGCGGTCGGCCAGAAGTCCTCACCGACGCCCTCGACCAGGTACGGACGGCCGGTGCCGCCCGAGTAGACCGAGCCCTCCGGGTCGGCGCCG
Organism: Kitasatospora sp. NPDC029367; assembly: GCF_055569135.1. Lineage (NCBI taxonomy): Bacteria > Bacillati > Actinomycetota > Actinomycetes > Kitasatosporales > Streptomycetaceae > Kitasatospora > Kitasatospora sp. NPDC029367. The sequence continues at coordinate 9,967 of NZ_JBVHYH010000009.1, read as the reverse complement.
ATGACCTTGACCTTGCCGCCGGACGCCTCCTTGAGGTAGTTGCCGGTGCCGGAGATGGTGCCGCCGGTGCCGACACCCGCCACGAAGTGGGTGATCTTCCCGTCGGTCTGCTCCCACAGCTCCGGGCCGGTGGAGTAGTAGTGCGAGGCCGGGTTGTCCGGGTTGGAGTACTGGTCCGGCTTCCAGGCGTTCGGGGTCTCGCGGACCAGGCGATCGGAGACGTTGTAGTAGGAGTCCGGGTGCTCCGGAGCGACGGCGGTCGGGCAGACCACGACCTCGGCGCCGTACGCGCGCAGGGTGTTGATCTTGTCGGTGGACACCTTGTCCGGACAGACGAAGATGCACTTGTAGCCCTTCTGCTGGGCCACGATCGCCAGCCCGACGCCCGTGTTGCCGGAGGTCGGCTCCACGATCGTGCCGCCCGGCTTGAGGGCGCCCGAGGCCTCGGCGGCCTCGATCATGCGCATCGCGATGCGGTCCTTCACCGAGCCGCCGGGGTTGAAGTACTCGACCTTGGCCAGCACTGTCGCGGTGATGCCGTCGGTGACCTTGTTCAGCTTGACCAGCGGCGTGTTGCCGACCAGGTCGATGATCGAGTTGTGGTACCGCACGGGGGTCCTCCCGGTCTATGGGCATGCGAGTGCATTCGGTACTGCAAAGCCTAGGGCGTGCCACGCACCCCAGCCCTCCCTTCCCGCACTCCCCCCACCGCCGCCGCGCTCCCCCAATGGCCCACCCCGGCCCGCGCCCCGGTACTCCGGCCCTCCGCGCGGGTAAGAGCGCTGTGCAGGGATGGCCGTGTCCCCGGAGGGGACGGCACGAGGACGCGAAGGGGGCACCGGATGCCAGGGGCACAGGACTCGCGGGCCCGGGTGGCCCGTCGGATCGCCACCGCGGCGGCGTACGGCGGGGGCGGGCTAGGACTGCTCGGCGTGGGCCTGGTCGGCCTGCTGCTGACCGAGAGCAAACTCGCCGTCCAGGCCATCGGCGTCCTGGAGACCGTCCCGCCCAAGGCCGACGGCGTCTACGGCGAGGACTTCGCCGACCGCGGCGCACCGCCGCGGCCGCCGCTCGTGCTGGCCGTCCTCGGTGACTCCACCGGCGCCGGCCTGGGCGTGGCCCGCGGCCGCGAGACCCCGGGCGCGCTGCTGGCCTCCGGTCTGGCCTCGATCGCCGAGCGCCCGGTCCGGCTGGTCAACGTGGCCCGCTCCGGCGGCCGCTCGGCCGACCTCCCCGGCCAGCTGGAACGGGCCCTGCGACACCGCCCGGATGTCGCCGTGATCATCGTCGGGGCCAACGACGTGACCCGGCACAGTCCGGCCCAGCTCGCCGTCCGCCAGCTCGGCGAGGCCGTCGCCGCACTGCGCGCCAACGGCTGCGAGGTGGTGGTGGGCACCTGCCCGGACCTCGGGACGATCAAGCCGGTGCGCCCGCCGCTGCGCTGGGTGGCCCGGCGGCTGAGCCGCCAGCTGGCCGCCGCGCAGACCATCGCGGTGGTGGAGGCGGGCGGGCGCACCGTCTCGCTGGGCTCGCTGCTCGGCCCGGAGTTCGCCGGCCGCCCGGAGATGTTCGCCGCCGACCGCTACCACCCCTCGGCCCAGGGCTACGCCACCGCCGCGATGGCCGTGCTGCCCTCGGTCTGCGCCGCGCTGGGCCTGTGGCCGGAGGAGGAGCGCCCGAGCGCCGCCCGCCCCGGCGGGGCGGCTCTGCCGGGCGAGACGGTGCTGCCGGTCGCGGTGGCCGCCGCGGCTGCGGCCGGCCGGGCGGGCACCGAGGTCGCGGCCGTGGACCCGGAGGGCCCGGGCCGGCGCTGGGCACTGCTGCGCCACCGGCTGCGGGTCGGCCCGGACGCGGTCCGGGAGCCCGGCCCGGTGCCCGGGAACACGTCGGCCAGCTCACACACCGGGGCCGGTGACGACTGAGCTACCAAGCGGTAGCTTTCCTCCCGGACCGCCAGGTCCGCCGTCACCCAGCGAGGAGCCTGCAATGCCCGAAGCCGTCATCGTCAGCGCCGCCCGTTCGCCGATCGGCCGGGCCTTCAAGGGCTCCCTCAAGGACGTCCGCCCGGACGACCTGACCGCCCACATCATCCAGGCCGCCCTGGCCAAGGTCCCGCAGCTCGACCCGCGCGAGATCGACGACCTGATGCTCGGCTGCGGCCTCCCGGGCGGCGAGCAGGGCCACAACCTGGCCCGCATCGTGGCCGTGCAGATGGGCATGGACTACCTGCCCGGCGCCACCATCACCCGCTACTGCTCCTCCTCGCTGCAGACCACGCGGATGGCACTGCACGCGATCAAGGCCGGCGAGGGCGACGTCTTCATCTCGGCCGGCGTCGAGACCGTCTCGCGCAGCGTCAAGGGCACCTCGGACGGCATGCCCGGCACCACCAACCCGCTCTTCGACGAGGCCCAGGCCCGCACCGCCAAGCGCGCCGAGGAGGGCGGCGGCGAGTGGCACGACCCGCGCGAGGACGGCCTGCTGCCGGACGCCTACATCGCGATGGGCCAGACCGCGGAGAACCTGGCCGCGCTCAAGGGCATCACCCGCGCCGACCAGGACGAGTTCGGCGTCCGCTCGCAGAACCTCGCCGAGGCCGCCATCAAGGCCGGCTTCTGGGAGCGCGAGATCACCCCGGTCACCCTGCCGGACGGCACCGTGGTCAGCACCGACGACGGCCCGCGCGCCGGCGTCACCCTGGAGGGCGTCTCCGGCCTCAAGCCGGTCTTCCGCCCCGACGGCACCGTCACCGCCGGCAACTGCTGCCCGCTGAACGACGGCGCGGCCGCGCTGGTCATCATGTCCGACACCAAGGCCCGCGAGCTCGGCATCACCCCGCTCGCCCGGGTGGTCTCCACCGGCGTCAGCGCCCTCTCCCCCGAGATCATGGGCTACGGCCCGGTCGAGGCCTCCAAGCAGGCGCTCCGACGGGCCGGCCTGACCATCGACGACATCGACCTGGTCGAGATCAACGAGGCCTTCGCCGCCCAGGTCATCCCGTCCTACCGCGACCTCGGCATCGACCTGGACAAGCTGAACGTCAACGGCGGCGCCATCGCCGTCGGCCACCCCTTCGGCATGACCGGCGCCCGGATCACCACCACGCTGATCAACTCCCTGCAGTGGCACGACAAGCAGTTCGGTCTGGAGACCATGTGCGTCGGCGGCGGCCAGGGCATGGCGATGGTCATCGAGCGCCTCAGCTGACGCTCCCCGCACGCTCCGAAGGGTCTGGACCACCCATTTGGAGTGACCGTGCGTAATTGAGGGCCGGATCACACCGAGAGGTCGATCCGGCCCTCTTCGCGGTCGTTTCCGGTCCGGAGATCGACACTGCGGAGCGGATCAACTCCACTGCGTAGAACGGTGTTACCTAACAATTTGGGGACAAGAGCGAAAGTCCCGGACGAATTAGACATTCGCCACTGCGGTAACAGCCCCGGATGGGGCAGTGTGGACACGTAACCCCGTTCCGCTCCTCGCTAGGAGTACGTTCCGTGAGCGCCGTCTACACCATCCTGCTGCTGATCCTGATCACCGTGTCGACCGCCGTGCTGCTGCGCCTCCGGGGCATCTCCCGGCGGCTGGACGCACAGGCAGCGGCCCCGGCCGGGCCCGCACCGGTGGACGAGGCCGCGATACGCCGGGCCGTCGCCGAGGCACTGGCCGCCGACCGCGAGCGGGAGATCACCGAGGCCCGGGCGTTCTGGGCCGAGCAGGAGGCCCGGGCGGCCGAGGACGCCCCGCTGTTCGACTCCCCGTTCCCCGGGGCGCCCTTCACCGAGGCGCTGGCCGGCACCGACGAGTGGCCGCTGTTCTTCCCCCGCCCCACCGGCCCGCAGGACGCCGCCGACAACGCCGGGACGATGGACCCGGAGTTCGGCGAGGCGCTGCGCTCCGCGCTGGAGGACCTGATCACCGAGGGCGGCACCGGCCCGGCCGAGCCGGGCACCGAGGGCGGCGCCCCGCTGCGCCCCGGCCACCCGGTCGGCGAGACCGCCCCGGACGCCCGCGCCCGCCGCGAGGCCGACCTGCTGGCCACCGGCCTGGAGGCCGGGCTGCTGGACGCCGAGCCGCTGGTCGAGGAGGCCCCGGTCGCCGCCCCCGACCCGCGCCGCCACCCCTCCCACCCCGACTTCGTGCCGAGCCAGGCGCCCTCCCGGGAGTGGACCGACACCCGGCTCGCCGCCCTCTCCGAGGAGGCCGTCGCCCTGATAGACGTCCGCCCGGGCCCGCTCGGCACCCTGGACGTGTACGCCTTCGCCGACGGCACCACGCTGTGCGTGGCCCCGGGCGACCGGGAGGCCGCCTACCGGCTGATCGACGCGGTCCGTGCCGGTGAGCACGTCCGACTGCTCGGCGGCTCGCGCTTCTCCGGCTCCTACTCGCTGACCTTCTCCACCGACGAGGAGGCCGTCTACGTGCTCGCCGACCGGGTGGTCGCCAGCATCTGACCAGGCCTCAGCCGCGCAGCAGGACCGAAGGCCGCCCGGGTCACGGGGTTACCGACCCGGGCGGCCTTCGGCGTGTCCGGCTCCGAAAACGTGCCCGGGGAACCCGCTCCGGGCACGTACTCAGGAACCCCGCTCCGGGGGTCAGGCGCAGAGCCCGGCCGTCTCCCGCACCGCAGCCACCGCCCCGGCCAGCAGCTCGCCCACCGCCACCGGCCCGTCCGGCAGCGCCACCTCGGCCCCCTCGGGCAGCGCCGCGAGCGCGGCCGCCAGGTCGTGCCCGGCGACGGCCAGCTGGTCCCCCGCCGCGAAGGCCCCGGCGTCCGGGAACTCCCGCTCCGGCCCGCCCTCCGCGGCCAGCGCCAACGCGGCCAGCCGCCGGGCCAGCGCCAGCACGGCCGCCGCCCGCGAGGCGTGCCCGGGCACGGCGCCCAGCAGCTTGCTCTGCGGCAGCGAGCGGAAACGATCCGCCAGTCCGTCGACGGCTACGACCAGGGGCTGTACGTCATGCATGCACAGGAGCCTAACCAAAACGCCGCCGGGCCCCGGAGCAGCGAGTGCTCCGGGGCCCGGCGGCAGTGGGTGGCGAGGACGGGAGGTGCGTCAGTCGTCGCCGCGCAGGATCGCGATCAGTCGCAGCATCTCCATGTAGATCCAGACCAGCGACAGGGTGAGCCCGAAGGCGGCCCGCCAGGACTCGCGCTGCGGTGCGCCCTGGGCGATGGCCTCCTCGATCGACGCGAAGTCCAGCGACAGGAAGAAGGCGCCCAGGCCGATGCCGATCAGGCCGACCACGATGCCCAGCGGGCCGGAGCGCAGGCCCATGTCGGCGCCGAAGGCCATCGCGATCACGTTGACCAGCATCAGCAGCACGAAGCCCAGAGCGATCGCCAGGCCGATCCGCTGGTAGCGCGCGGTGACCCGGATCCGGCCGCTCTTGTAGGCGAACAGCATCGCCGCGAAGACCGCCGCCGTGCCCAGCACCGCCTGGATCACGATGCCGTTCAGCATGGTGTTGAAGGCGTGCGAGACGGCGCCCATCGCGAAGCCCTGGAGGGCGGCGTAGGTCAGGATCAGCGGCGGGCTGACGCTGTTCTTGAACGAGACCACCAGGCCGACGACCATGGCCACCAGGCTGGCGCCGATCGCGAAGCCGAAGTTCTCGAACGGCAGCGTGAACCAGGCCACCGCGCCGGCGGCGACCAGGGTGAGCAGTGTCATCGCCGTACGGGCGACCACGTCGTCGAGCGTCATCCGCCCGGTGGCCGCCGGGCCGGCCGACGGCCCGTTGTACATCTGGTAGAGCTGGTCGTCCGTCAGCGGGCCCTGCCCCTGCGGCTGGGCGTAGGGCGTGCCCGCGTACGGGTTGCCGTGCTGGCCCCCGGCCTGCGCGGTGCCACCGAACCCCGCGTAGCCGGGCTCGCGGGTGAAGGACCCCTCCCGCGAGAAGACCGGGTTGCTGCTTCTCATGTGCTCATTCCCTCCGTGGCGGCACTGCACCGCCCAGGCACCAGGGTAATGGCTTGGCAAAAATTCCGGGATACGCCGCGAGGAGGATCCGGTGAACGACTCCCGGCGGGGACGCCGGAGGCGCCCCCGCGGGTCGTTGCGGTGCCCGGAGCCGGACTCGAACCGGCACGGCCTCGCGGCCAAGCAGTTTTAAGCTGCCCGTGTCTGCGTTCCACCATCCGGGCGTCCTGCGAACCACCCCTGAGACTAGTCGCCCGGCTCACCCTTTCGCATGTTCCCAGCCCGGGAAGTTGTCATGTTTCCTTGCCATCTGACGAACAGTTCGGGATTCGGCCACGAAGCACGGTGATTCCGGCCACCGCACCGTCCTCAGGGTTCCCGTCATACCGCAGGAGGAGGGTCCGGCACCTCCGTACGCCCAGCGGGGGTCAGGCCAACCGTTCGAGGGAGCGACGCAAAACCATGATCACGTAGCGGAGCATGGAGGGACCAATCAGCGAACCAGCAAGGAGCTCCCCCGTGACCACGCCGACCGCAACCGCCGTCCGTACCGGCCGGGCGGCCGCCCGCGCCACCGGTCTGAACAAGGTCTACGGGGAGGGGGAGACCCGGGTCGTCGCCCTGGACAACGTCAGCGTCACCTTCCCCCAGGGCGAGTTCACCGCCATCATGGGCCCCTCCGGCTCCGGCAAGTCCACCCTCATGCACTGCATGGCCGGCCTGGACACCGTCTCCTCCGGCTCCACCACCATCGGCGACACCGAACTCGTCGGCCTCAAGGACAAGCAGCTCACCCAGCTGCGCCGCGACCACATCGGCTTCATCTTCCAGGCCTTCAACCTGCTGCCGACACTGACCGCCCTGGAGAACATCACCCTGCCGATGGACATCGCCGGCCGCAGGGCCGACCAGGCCTGGCTCGACCGCGTCGTCGACACCGTCGGCCTCTCCGGCCGCCTCAGCCACCGCCCCTCCCAGCTCTCCGGCGGCCAGCAGCAGCGCGTCGCCTGCGCCCGCGCCCTCGCCGGAAAGCCCGACATCATCTTCGCCGACGAACCCACCGGCAACCTCGACTCCCGCTCCGGCGCCGAGATCCTCTCCTTCCTGCGCAACTCCGTGCGCGAACTCGGCCAGACCGTCGTCATGGTCACCCACGACCCCGTCGCCGCCTCCTACGCCGACCGCGTCGTCTTCCTCGCCGACGGCAAGATCGTCGACGAACTCCACACCCCCACCGCCGACACCGTCCTGGACCGCATGCGCCGCTTCGACGCCAAGGGCCGCACCAGCTGAGCCAGCGAGCCGACCGAAGCCCTCGAACCTCCCCAGGACACCTCATGTATCGCACCGCACTGCGCAACGTGCTGGCCCACAAGGGCCGACTGCTGATGACGGCGCTGGCCGTCATGCTCGGCACCGCCTTCGTCGCCGGCACCATGGTCTTCTCCGACACCTTTGGCAAGGCCCTGCGCGACAGCAACTCCAAGAGCTACTCGGACGTCGCCGTCCAGGTCGTGGACCGCGCGGCCGGCCCCGGCTCCTCGACCAGGCACAAGGGCGAGGCCGGCGCCGGACTCACCGACGACATCGTCCAGCAGCTGGCCGGGCTGCCCGGCGCGGCGAGCGCGCGCGGCGTGGCCGGCGGCTTCACCGGGGTCGCCGACAAGCAGGGCAACCTGATAGGCCAGGTCTGGTCGGCCAAGGGCGCCAACTTCGCCCCCGGCCAGGACGGCCGGGACCCGCGCTACCCGATGACCGAGGGTCAGGGGCCGAAGAACGCCAAGGAGGTCGCCCTCGACCGCAGGACCGCCGAGAAGGCGGGCTACAAGGTCGGCGACACCGTCCGGGTGGCCGCCAACGGTCCGGTGATCGAGGCGAAGCTCACCGGCGTCTTCACCACCGACGACCCGGTGGTGAACACCGGCGGCACGCTCACCCTGTTCGACAAGGCCACCGCCCAGCAGACCCTGCTGGAGCCGGGCCGCTACAGCAGCGTCGTGCTCACCGCCAAGCCCGGCACCTCCCAGGAGGCGCTGCTCGCCGAGGTGGAGTCGAAGGTCCCGGCCGCCCAGAAGTTCGACGTCGAGACGGGCGCCAAGCTGCAGGCGGACGAGCAGGAGCAGATCACCAAGGGCACCGACAGCATGCGCACCATGCTGCTGGTCTTCGCCTTCATCTCGCTCTTCGTCGGCATCTTCATCATCGCCAACACCTTCACCATGCTGGTCGCCCAGCGCACCAAGGAGCTCGCGCTGCTGCGGGCGATCGGCGCCAGCCGCAAGCAGGTGACCCGCTCGGTGCTGATCGAGGCGCTGCTGATCGGTGCCGTCTCGGCGGCGGCCGGTCTGCTGGCCGGGATCGGGATCGGCGCCGGGATGCAGTCGCTGATCGGCTCGCTGGACGAGAACATGCCGAGCGGCGCGCTGGTGATCCAGCCGATGACCGTCGTGGTGACCCTCGTGGTGGGCGTCCTGGTGACGGTCCTGTCCGCCCTGCTGCCGGCCGTGCGGGCCGCCCGGATCGCGCCGGTGGCGGCGATGAGCAGCGGCGACCAGCCGACCAGTCAGAAGAGCCTGGTGGTCCGCAACACCATCGGTTCGGTGCTCGCCGGCGGCGGCCTGGCCCTGATCGCCTACGGCGCCTCCACCGGCGACGACAGCGGCCGGATGCCGGTCGGCGCGGGTGCCTTCCTGGCCCTGATCGGCGTGTTCGTGCTGCTTCCGCTGCTCTCCCGTCCGGTGGTCGCCCTGGTCGGCCCGCTGCTGCGGGGGCTGGGCGGCACTCCCGGCAAGCTCGCCCAGCAGAACGCGGTGCGCAACCCGCGCCGCACCGCGGCCACCGCCGCCGCGCTCACCATCGGACTGACCCTGGTCAGCGGTCTGACCGTGATCGGCACCTCGGTGGGGGACACCATCGACCGGGCCGTGACCAAGTCGATGAAGGCCGACTACATCGTCTCGACCGCCAACAACATGAGCCTGTCCGGGCAGGTGGCCGCCCAGATCGCCAAGGCGCCCGGGGTGGCGGCCTCCTCGCCGATGACCGACTCCGCCTGGAAGCTCGACGGCAGCTACAAGGACATCACCGGGCTGAACCCGGCCGTCCTGGACCAGATCGCCGACATCAGGCTGACCAGCGGTTCCGCCGCGGCCCTCGGCAAGGGCCAGCTGCTGGTGGACCAGGACGTCGCGACCAAGTTCCACGTCACCACCGGCTCGACGATGGAGGTGTCCTACCCGGACGACTCCACCGGCCGGCTCACCGTCGGCGGCGTGTACGAGAACGGCGGCGTGCTCGGCTCGGTCCTGCTGGCCGACAGCGAGGTCGCCAAGCACGACCCGAAGCCCGACATCCGCCAGGTTCTGGTCAAGGGCAAGGACGGCGCCACCGCCGGGCTCAAGCAGTCGATCAAGGACGCCACGGGCGCCAACCCGGTGATCGAGGTCAAGTCCAAGCAGGACGTCCGGGACGAGTTCAGTCAGGTCATCACCTTCGCGCTGAACCTGATGTACGGCCTGCTGGGCATGGCGGTCCTGATCGCCGTCCTGGGTGTGATCAACACGCTGGCCATGTCGGTCTTCGAGCGCAAGCGCGAGATCGGGATGCTGCGGGCGATCGGCCTGGACCGCAGCGGCATCAAGCGGATGGTCCGGCTGGAGTCGGTGGTGATCTCGCTCTTCGGCGCCGGGATCGGCCTGCTGCTCGGCTGCTTCATCGCCTGGGCGATCAACGGGACGCTCAAGTCCAGCCTGAGCGGGCTGACCACCGTCCTGCCGTACGGCCAGCTGGCGCTGTTCCTGGGCCTGGCCGGGCTGGTCGGCCTGGTGGCCGCGATCTGGCCGGCCCGCCGGGCCGCCAAGCTCGACATCCTGTCGAGCATCAAGACCGACTGACGCCCCGTCGGCCGGGTCCGCCCGCCGCAGCCCGCCCCCGGTCGCACCCGCGACCGGGGGCGGGCCCGCTCCCGCGCACAAGCAAAGGCACCACGGGGGGAAGCAAAAACAACCTCTGGGAGGTTTTCGGGAGGGGGCTCCCCCCTCCTTTAC